>NZ_JAMOKX010000007.1 GCF_023646285.1 Helicobacter colisuis
TCTTGAGATTCTTGAGATTCTTGAGATTCTTGAGATTCTTGAGATTCTTGAGATTCTTGAGATTCTTGAGATTCTTGAGATTCTTGAGATTCTTGAGATTCTTGAGATTCTAATCCAATATCCACCTGTGGTATTTCATTGTTTTCTAAAGGTTGCGTTTCTAGCTCCCCTTCTACTTCCCAATTTACCTGATTATTCACTGCGTTATCTGCAATTTCCTTACTCTCATCATCACTTTTTTGTAAATTTTCCAATAAAGCATCAAAATCTGCTTCTTGTGGTAATTCTGCAGTCTCAAAAGTCTCTGTATTTTCTATCTTATCGCTTTTCTCTAGTTCTTCTAAATCTTCATTTTGAGCTCTATCAAGCTCCAAATCCTCAAAGCTTTTTCCTAAGTCATCTTGTGGTAGCTCTATCCCATCTTGTTCTTGCTGATTCTCTACTATTTCCAGCTCTTGCCCAATATCTTTATTTAAAACTTCTTCCTTTTGATTTAAGTCAATTATTTCTTCAAAATCTTCATTTTTGCTATCTGCATCAGCAAACAATTGCTTAACTTCTTCAATATCTCTTTCATCCAATACATTTGCATTCAGCTCATCTGATGAATTAGTCTCCAAATCAGCCTCCAAGTCCAAATCTCCCAAATCTAACAATTCTTCATCTTGCTTTACCTCTTTAATTTCTTCTTTTGTGTTTTCTTCTATTTTTGCTTCATCAAGCGTCTCTATTCCACAAACTTCCGACAAAGTCTTCACAAGCTCTGTAGGCAAAAAAGGTTTTTGAATATACGCATCAAACCCTTCTACTCTTTGTGTTGATTTAGCATAAAGCAAGATCGCTTTAGTCTCCGAATTGGCTTGTTTATATTGCTCAAATTCATCTTGTTGGTAGCACTCATCATCCAATAAAAGCACATCTACTTGCATAGTCACATCAATCTCTTGTGTCTCAACCATCTCTAAACCAATTTTTGAAATACTAAGCGAGGCGAGCTTAGTAATCATTGGATTTTTATTTACTAGGTATATTTTCATTTGAAAAAGCGCTCCATTCTTTTTAATTTTTTGCAATGAAAGAATTTGCTAAAATTTCAAAATTTTAACAACTTTTATCTTAAGATTCACAAGGAAATTTTAATGTTTAACAAACTTTTCTGTATTTTTTACTTTTACTTTATGCTTTCACTCCCTGCCTTTGCACAATCGCTTTATTTTATGCCACAGGAGCAAAATCAAGCAATCAAACAACTAATTAGCACAATAAAAAGCGCTCAAAATACTCTTGATATTGCCATTTATAGCTTCACAAATCGCGAAATTAGCAAAGCTATCCGAGATACTGCCAAAAAGGGTGTGCAAGTGCGAATTATTTATGATAAAAAGTCCAATCAAAAAAATAATCACTCCACCATTGGCTACCTTGCTAAACTTAAAAATATACAAACTTGCTTTTTGGAGGGCAAACGCTCACAAAATGGAAAATATAATGGACTAATGCATAGCAAAATGGCTATTATAGATGATAAACATTTAATTCTAGGATCGGCAAATTGGTCTAAGAGTGCCTTTGAAGCTAATTATGAAACATTAGCAATTCTAAAAAACAAAGAATTTATTCAAAAAGCACAAAAGGAATTTGAAGCAATGTTTAAAGAGTGCGAAAAATATTAACTCTCTAAAATCACCCTACTAAGCAAATAATATTTTGGCGCCCTTTAGCACTAAAGGTGGATTAAAACTTAAATCCCAAAAAGTGTTTTAGTGTTTTGATTAATTATCCCCACCAAACTCTCTTTGGAGAGATTTAAAATCTCACTCATTTTTTCTAATACAAGGGGAATATAAGAAGGTTCATTTCTCTTGCCCCTATGTGGATGAGGCGTAAGATAAGGCGCATCTGTTTCCAAAAGTAACGATTCTACTGGGATTTTAGGCAAAATTTCCACTAACTTTCTAGCATTTTTAAAAGTCAAAACCCCTCCAATTCCATAATAAAAGCCTTTTTGAGCAAGGCTAAGGAGCTGAAAATCTGCATTAAAGCAATGCAAAACTCCGCCTACTAATTCATTACAATAGGTTCGCAAAATCTCTAAACTATCTGCTGAAGCATCTCTAATATGAACAATTAAAGGCTTTTTATAAGCAATAGCCAATTGAATTTGTGCAATAAAAACCTTCTTTTGAATTTGTTTTAACTCCTCAATACTCCCTAGCCTTGATTGCGCTAGTGCTTCTTCTAAGCAATAATAATCAAGCCCACACTCACCCACTGCAATACATTTCTCATCTTCCAAAAACTGCTTCAAAAAATTCTCATCATACAAATAGGCATAATTTGGATGCAACCCACTTGCAAAATAAACTTCTTCATATTTATGGGCTAACTCACACGCTCTACTCAAATCCTCTGGATGCGCTGCTGGAATAATAAAGCGAGTGATTCCAGCATTTCTAGCACGATCTAAAATAGCTTCAAAATCCTCTTTGAATCTTTTATCATCCAAATGACAATGTGTATCGCAAAGTTGCATAAAATATTCCTTATTTTTTGTTACAATTCTGAAAATTTTAATAGAACTTGGCTTAAATTAAGGAATATAAATGTTTACAGGCTTAGTTAGAGAGTTTGGGGAAGTGCTTGGATTCCAACAAAATATTCTCACACTCAAAGCAAAACACCGCCCAAAAATCGGAGATAGCATAGCAGTTAATGGCACTTGTTTAACGGCTATAGAAATTTTTAACAATGGCTTTAGTGTAGAATTAAGTGAAGAGACACAATCACATATTGCTTTAGAATCCTATCAAGGCTTAGTGCATATTGAACCTGCTTTAAGATTACAAGATAGACTTGATGGGCATTTGGTGCAAGGGCATATAGATGGGATAGGAAAAATTATTAAAATCATTCCACATGCCATTGGTATTGATTTTTTTATCACCACCAATCGCGATATTTTAGCGCTTTGTATTCCTAAAGGTAGTATTGCAATTAATGGAATTAGTCTTACTATTAATGAAGTTTTAGATGATTCACTACGCCTTACGCTCATTCCACATACAATCCAAAACACCCTCTTTGGGCAATATAGTGTCGGAACAAAAGTGAATATTGAAACAGATATGTTTGCAAGAATGGTGCAGCATTTCTTATCCAACAAAAAAGATTCTAATCTTACTTGGGAAAAAGTTGATAGAATCCTAGGGAGCTATTAAAATGCCTTTACCACTTTCTCAAAAAGCCGTTGCTCTAGCTTATGAACAAAACAAACACCGTGCTCCAAAAGTCTTAGCTAAAGGTGAAGGACTAATCGCTCAAAAAATTATTGAAAAGGCTAAAGAATACGATATTCCACTTTTTCAAAGCAAGGCTTTAGTAGATTCGCTTATTCATTTAGAAATTGATGAGGAAATTCCACCTGAACTTTACAAAGCTGTCGTGGAAGTATTTATTTGGCTTTACAAAACTGAACAAAAAACCCAAATGAGTCATTCATAAACCTACTAAAGCCATTAAAAAAATTAATAATTCTTCTTAAAACTCCACCAACTCCCTATCGCGTGCTGTGTAAATCGCACATTTTGTATAGCCCACTTCTCTTGCTAAAGTTTCCAGAGCTTCTCTTGCAAACCCAACTTGCTCTATGGCATGCGCATCACTGCTAAAGACAATAGGAATATCAAGCCCATAACACATCTCCAAAATTTCCCTAGAAGGGTATTGCTCCTTGACTTCTTTACGCAGTCCTGCAGCATTAATTTCCACTGCCATATTGGCTTTTTTAATAGCCTTAAGGGTTGATTCTATAGTTTTGCGCAAGTCTTTTGTAGGGCGATAATTAAAAATCTTTAATAAATCCATATGTGCAACAATATCAAATTTACCACTCATAGCCATCTGCTTAGTAGTCTCAAAATATTGCTCCCAACAAGCATTAATATCGCGCTTTGCATATTCGCGAATAAACTCAGGATTATCAAATCCCCAATTCCCTAAAAAATGCACCGCTCCAATACGATAATCTAAAGGCAAACTCAAGATTCTCTCATCTAAAAGATGAGGCAAAAAGTCAATCTCCAAAGCCATTTTAATAGAAATTTGCGGAGCATATTTTGCTCTTAATTCTTCTATTTGTTGCAGATAAAAAGGTAATTCTGCAAAATCCATACGATATTGCTTATCAAACTCCATAGGATTATGACAAGAAAAACCAAAAATATCTATTTTTTCTTTTATGGCTTTTTGAATATACTCTTCCATAGTGCCACTAGCATGCTTACAAAGACTAGTATGATTATGCAAATCCACTCGCATTTATTCCATCCTTTTTTCCATTTCTTTGGTAATATGAAGACTTAAAATATGCTTATCAAACACCGCAACAAAAAACATTGCATCAAAAATTTTAATATCAAGCACAAATCCTTCAACTTTCACTTCTCGCTTTTTAGTGTCTTCTTGCAAACATTGTGCTTTAAAGAGCACTTCATTTCCAAGCTCAATGGGAGCTAAAAACTTCATCTCCACTCCAATAATGATAGCATTGGGATTATTCACTGCCAATAAGGCGCTATAAGCAGCGCTAGAATAAAGATTGCCTGTATGCACCAGCCCACTTTTATCTAAAATCATTTTGCTAGTTGTCTCTAACATAACACTTGCTTGTCTATTTTTTAGCTCTTTAATTGCACCATTGTTTGAATCAATATTCTGGCAAACTTTTTGAACAACCGATTCTTGATTGGCTTTATTCAAAAAGTCTTCATCCTCATTTATAAATTCATCTTCCACTTATAACACCTTATCCAAAACTTAAACCAAAATTATAACACAACAAAAAACATAAAAAATAAAAATGGTATAATTTCAGCCATATTTCATTATTTCAATAAGGAATTCCTTGAAAATTCTCTTCCTCTCGCACACCGATTCAAATCTCTATCGCTTTAGGCTTCCTGTAATGATTGCCTTGGTGAAAGCAGGGCATGAAGTCTTAGCCCTTACTCCCAAAGGAAAATATTTCTCACAATTTGCCAAACACCAAATTACAGCTATTGATTATTCTATAGAGCGCAGCAGTCTTAATCCCTTTAAAGCTCTAAAGACTATTCAAAATATTGCAGAAATTCTCAAAAAAGAAAAACCAGATATTCTCCACACTTTTATGCTAAAGCCAAATATTTATGGATCTTTTGCTGCAAAAATTGCCAAGATTCCTTATGTGATTAATTCACTCACGGGATTAGGGAGTTTTTATATCCAAAAAACCCCAAAAACTTTTTTGCTTAAAATCTTAATTGAAAGGCTAAATTTCTTTGCTTTTAAAATTGCTAAAAAGGTGCTTTTTCAAAATCAAGATGATTTGGAACTTTATGTCAAAAAAGGCTTAGTGCCACGCAAAAAAACCATTCTCATAAAAGGCTCTGGAATTGACACAGAATTTTTCTCTCCACTACCCAAAAATCAAGTGTTGCTCCAAAGCCTAAAAATCCCTCAAGATTCACTTGTAGTCTTGATGATAGCAAGGGCAATTTTACACAAAGGCATAAAAGAATATTATGCAGCAGCAAACTTAGCAAAAGAAGCAAACTTAAAGTTACACTTTTTATATGTGGGCGGGATTGACACAGGAAATATCTCGCCTATAGATCAAGAATTTTTAGAAAATCAAAAACAAGTGCATTATTTGGGTGAAAGACAAGATATTAAAGAGCTTATTGGAATTTGCGATATTTTCGTGCTTCCAAGCTATAGAGAAGGGATTCCGCGCACACTTTTAGAAGCAGGCAGTATGGCAAAGCCTATCATCACCACTAATGCCGTTGGTTGCAAGGAAGTTGTTAGTAATGGATACAATGGATTTTTAGTTCCTATTGGAGATAGTCAAATTCTCTTTGAAAAACTTATCCAACTCTCACAAAATGAATCTTTAAGAAAAGAATTTGGAAAAAATAGCCGCAAAAAAATTTGCGAGGAATTTGGCGTGGAATCTATTGTAAAATCCTATCTTCAGCTGTATAAAGAGGTAAAAAATGTATCCACACTTCATTAAGCCAATCTTGGATTTTTTATTAGCTTTATTTTTGATTCTTCTTTTTTCTCCGATAATTTTAATAGTTGCCCTATTAATTAGATTAAAACTTGGTTCGCCTATTTTTTTCATACAAGAGCGACCAGGGCTAAATGGAAAAATCTTTAAAATCTATAAGTTTCGCACAATGAGCAATCAAAGAGATTCCAAGGGACAATTGCTTAGTGATGAATTAAGATTAAAAGGATTTGGTAAATTTATTCGCAAAAGCAGCCTTGATGAACTCCCACAACTTTTTAATGTTTTAAAGGGAGAAATGAGTTTTGTAGGACCACGCCCACTCCTTGTTGAATACTTAAAGCTTTATAACAAAGAACAAGCTAGACGCCACGAAGTCAAACCCGGTATCACAGGTTGGGCTCAAGTCAATGGTCGCAATGCTATCTCCTGGGAAGAAAAATTTAGACTTGATGTGTATTATGTTAAAAACATTAGCTTTGGATTGGATTTAAAGATTCTTTATCTTACCTTTTTTAAGGTATTAAAACGAAAAGATATTAATTCAAGCACCAATATAACAATGGAAAAATTCAAGGGGAATGAGTAATTGGCGACCCTTGGAAGATTTGAACTTCCGTTACTGCCGTGAAAGGGCATTATCCTTGGCCACTAGATGAAAGGGTCGGCGGAATTTTAACATATTTTAGTTATAGAAAAATAAATCTAGACTCTAAAAGCTATCATTTAGGGATAAAAAAGTATAATAATTCAAATTTCCAAAGATTATTTGGATTCTTAAAGGAGGCTTTATGTTTCCATTACAAAGTAAATTAAGACTTATTGGTAGTGTTTTAGGAATCGCTACTGATGAGGATTGTATTATTTGTGCAGATAACTTCTATAATATCGTTACTTTTTCTATTCAAGATAAAGTCATTAACCAAACCCTGCAACTCTCAAAAGATAGGGAACCTTTACATCCTTTTAGTAAATCCGTTGCTATTTCCCACAAAAACGGAAGAGTTGTAACTGGTTTTACTTCAACCTCCAAAGGCATTGTTTTAAAGACTAAGCCAAAAATTACACCTATTACAGCACTTACTTGGCAAAAGCTTGAAATTTCTAAAATTACCTTTTCCTATGATGATAACTATCTTGCCACCGGTGGCGAAGATGGTAGAGTGCTTATTTATACGGGAGAAAATTATCATTTACTTCTCAGTTTGCCACCCTTCCCTGATTATATTTCATCTATTGCATTTAGTGAATGTGGAACACTTATTTTTAGTACTTGTTTTGGCAAAACCGCTATGGTTTTTAACATCTTAAAAAACACAAAAATTATAGATTTTAAAACCGATTTTGTTGTGGAAGATGCCTTTTTTTATGATGACAATACTAAATTATTTTGCGTCACTAGGGGTGGAATTTTTACTTATGATATCTACAAGCAAGAATATCTTTGCCAAAATATTTTACAAGATTCTTGGCTTACAACCTGCCAAAAACTACCTGGGGAAGAATTTGCTGTTATTGGAGGAAAATATAATCCATTAAGATTGGCTCGTATTAGCGATAACGCAATCATTGACACTATCCCATTGGAATACACTGGTGCAACCTCGCTTTTTTTAGATAAAAATCTGTTATATATAGGTTACTCTAATGGCACAATTGAGATTGCTCAAATTGATCTTGCAAAAGAAGAAATGTTAGAATATCTTGCCAATGATGATTTGCGTTCCTGCCTTAAACTCATCAAAGAAAAAAATATTTTTCTCCAAACTTTGCCCCAATACAAAGAAAAGCTTGATTCACTCTGGCAAGATAAATTACTTGAAGCTATCGATCTACTCGCTAAAGATAGATTACAAGAAGCACAAAGTCTAATAGAGCCCTTTATGCATGATAACAGCAAAAAAGAAGAATTTGATTATTATTTACGCCAAAAGGCTAGTGTTGCACAATTTATGGATTTAATTGAAGAAAAAAACTATACTGAAGCTTATCATCTCGCCAAACAATATCCACACTTGAAAGACACAATGGCTTATGCTCAACTTGAAAAGTTATGGGAAAAAAGCTTTGAACTAGCCAAAAAACTATTAGCACAAGATGCACAACTCAATATTCAGAAAGTCAAAGAATTACTCAAGCCTTTTGCTAATGTTCAGGCTAAAAAAGAAGTTATTTCCACTCTTTTAAAAAATGTTGATAAATTCCTTCAAGCCGATAAGGAGTTTAAAGCTAAAAATTTTATAGAATATTTCAAAATTTGTGAAAAATTCCCATTTTTACAAGCGACCAGAAGCTACAAAAGCGCCTTACTTGTAGGCAATCAAATCATGCAACGAATTAGTGCTTTAGAAAATCAAAATGAACTTCATAAAGCACTTGAAGTTTGCAAACTACTTAATGCAATGTTTCCATTTAGGAATATTGCTAATGAAAAATCCAAACTCATCCAGCTCAAACAAGAATTTTCTCAATATTGTGCTTCTAAACAACTCTCAAAAGCTTTTGAAATGGCAGAAGAGCATTTTGAACTCCATTCTACATTGGAATATAAAACACTCTATGAAGATTTTAGAGCTAAAGGCAGAATCGCCTTTGGCTTTGCTTCTAATGGGGATGGTAAAGGCGTGATAGACACCCTAAAAGAATACCTTAATATTAAATGTTGGCAAGATAAAATTGCTTCTATTTTAAAAATTGCCTATCTCAACGAATTTATTCAAAACGCCTATCAAAGCTCCCAAAATATCAATTGGAAAGAAAGTTTTGAATACTATATTGAGCGCTATGGAAAAGATGAAGAGCTTAAAAAAATAGCTACTGAAATGGGCTTAGAAAATATCCTAAAGAGCATTCCACAAGAAGGCAATCCACAAGGCTATCTCAGTGTAAGCCTAGCAGAATCTCTCCTTTGCATCAACGAACAATCCTTAAACTAAAAACAATAAAGGCTAAAAATGCAAATACAACGCTATCCTACTAAACAAATTCAAATTGGAGAAGTTAAAATAGGTGGTGACGCACCCATCTCTGTGCAAAGTATGACTTTCTCAAAAACAGCAGACTTACAAGCCACCAAAAATCAAATCGATCAATTGCAACTTGCTGGTTGTGATATTGTGCGCGTAGCTGTAAGTGATGAAGAAGACGCAAAAGCACTCAAAATGCTTAAAAGCATGATTTCTTTGCCCCTAGTTGCCGATATCCACTTTCGCTATAAACTTGCACTCATTGCTGCTCAATCTGTGGATTGCATCCGCATAAACCCTGGAAATATCGGTTCAAAAGAAAAAATCAAAGCAGTCGTTGAGGCTTGTAAAGATAGGAATATTCCTATTAGAATTGGTGTGAATGCTGGTAGCTTAGAGAAACAATTTGAAGATAAATATGGAGCTACCCCAAAAGGAATGGTGGAATCAGCACTCTATAATATTAAACTTTTGGAGGATTTTGGCTTTAGCAATCTCAAGATTTCACTTAAGGCAAGTGATGTTGAACGCACAATGGCAGCCTATCGAATGTTGCGTCCTTTAGTTTCTTATCCCTTTCATCTTGGCGTAACAGAAGCAGGAGATCTAGAGTCATCAATGATAAAAAGCTCAATGGCATTAGGAGGACTTTTAATGGAGGGCATTGGGGATACAATGCGCGTATCTATCACTGGTGAGCTAGAAAAAGAAATAGAAGTCGCGCGCTCTATTTTACGCTATAGCGGAAGACAAAAAGAGGGAATCACTTATATTTCTTGTCCTACTTGTGGCAGATTACAAGCTGATTTAGTGCCTATCTTAAAAGAACTTAAAATAAGAATGCCAAAAATCAAAACTCCTATGCAACTCTCAGTTATGGGTTGCGCTGTCAATGCGCTAGGAGAAGCCAAACACGCAGATGTCGCCATTGCTTTTGGCAATGGAGATGGATTAATCATCAAAAAAGGTCAAATTGTAGGAAAATATAAAGAATCAGAGCTTATTGATGTTTTCATTAAAGAAGTCTTACAAACCGAGCAAGAGATAATACAAAATCAAGGCTTATAATCCTTTATCTTATTTGCCCATTGCCCCTAATTTTGTATTTGTAGCTTGTAAGACATTCTACACCCATAGGACCTCTAGCATGGAGTTTAGAAGTAGAAATCCCTACCTCCGCCCCGTAGCCAAACTCACCTCCATCACTAAATCTTGTTGAAGCATTCACATACACACAAGCACTATCCACTTGATTTAAAAAATCCTCTGCTACACTATAATCCTCACACAAAATTGCCTCGCTATGCCCACTGCTAAATTCTCTAATATGCTCCAGCGCACCTTGTAAGCCCTGCACTATTCTTAAGTTTAAAATATTTTCATTGTATTCAATATGGTAAGATTCTAGAGGAATCTCTTCGCACTCTATTCCATTTTCAGCTAAGATTTCACAAGATTCTTTGCAACCCTTAAGGATTGTCTCCTCTTGCTTCAAAGCCTTAGCTACCTTGGGCAAAAACTTTTTAGCAAAACCAGAATCCACAAGTAAAGTCTCACACGCATTGCACACACTAGGGCGCGAAGTTTTAGCATTAACTATCACAGCAATAGATTGCTCTACCCTGCAACTTAAATGAGCAAAAATATGACAAACTCCTTTATCTTGCTTAATCACAGGAATCTTAGAATGCTCACTTACAAATTTTATCAATCCTTCCCCACCACGCGGAATCACCAAATCTATATATTCCCTAGCACCTAATAACTCTTTTAATTCCTCCCTCTCACAAGAAAGAAAAATAATCACTTCTTTAGGAATCTTAAATTTCTCCAAAACCCTATGAAAAATCTCAACAATAGCTTTGTTTGAATTTTGCGCTTCCTTCCCCCCCCTTAGCACACACACATTTCCACTTTTAAAACAAAGCGCTGCTGTATCGCTTGTAACATTTGGTCGCGATTCATAAATAATCCCAATCACACCAATTGGAACGCTCACTTTTTCTATCTCCAAACCCTTTGAATTGCTAAAACCACCTAGAATCTTATTAAGTGGATCAGGGAAATCTGCAATTTCTTTGAGAGATTTTGCCATTGCTAAAATCCGATCTTGGTTTAGCGTCAATCGCTCCAACATAGATGCAGAAAGCCCAAACTCTTTTGCCTTAGACAAATCCTTTTGGTTAGCCTCCAAAATCATTTTGCTTTGTGATTCTAGCTCATTAGCACACTCCCTTAAAAATTCCTGCCTTATGGAGTGAGGAATCTGCCCCATATAAATTTTTGCTTCTCTTGCTTTTCTTAAAGTCTCAAAAAACTCCATAAAACCCCCTTAGCTTTCCCTAAACATACGCCTTGCTAGTCGCTTTGCCTTAATCTCTTCTTCTTCGCGCTTTAAGGAGGTATAGGTGGTGTTTGTATAATCCTCTAAAATCTTTTGACTATTAATGTTTTTGCCATTAGAAACTAGTTTTTTATATTCTCCATCTTCTTGTAATTCGTGAGCATTTGTGTTATCTTCGCTTTGTAAGCGAATGATTCCAAAGAGTTTCTCTGCCAAAGCTTCTTCAAAAACAGGCGTCATCAGCTCTACTCTCCGCTCCAAATTCCTTGGCATTAAGTCTGCACTTGCAAAATAAATTTGCGGTTTTGCGTGTTTGAAATAATAGATTCTAGCGTGTTCTAAATATTTGCCCACAATAGAGATAACGCGGATATTTTCACTCACTCCTTTTACCTTTGGCTTCAAACAACAAATCCCTCTCACAATCAAATCAATCTTTACACCTGCATTAGAAGCCTTATAAAGCGCCACAATCACATCGGTATCCACAATAGAGTTTGCTTTTAAGATAATTCTCCCTTCACTTCCTTTTTTGGCTTCATTTTCAATGAGTTCTATAATTTTGGGCTTAATTTGTAAAGGTGCTGCAAGTAGCGTATTAAGCCTTGATTTATGAGAAAAACCAGAAAGATTATGAAAAAATTTCGTTGCATCTTGCGTAAATTCTTTTTTAGAAGTCATATAACTAATATCTGTGTAAATTTTTGCACTACTTGTGTTGTAATTTCCTGTGCTTAAATGCACATATTCACGCAATTCTTTACCTATGCTTTTTATCACTAAAGCAATCTTAGCATGCACTTTTAGCCCAGGGACTCCATAAATCACATGCGCACCTGCCCCTTCTAATGCCTTAGCCCAATGCAAATTATTTTCCTCATCAAAACGCGCCTTTAGCTCCACTAATGCTGTTACTTGTTTGCCATTTTCAGCCGCTTCAATTAGCGCTTTAACTATGGGTGAATTTTTGCCCACACGATAAAGTGTCATGCGAATCGAAAATACATCAGGATCTTTTGCGGCACTTTGGATAAAATTCACCACAGGATCAAAACTCTCATAAGGCTGAAAAGATAACACATCTTGAGTATCTAAAATCGAAAAAATATTGGCATTAGGATCAAGTGGAGGCAGAATCTTTGGTGTATAATTTGGAAAGGTGAGTTGTGCAAAATTCTTGTTTCCTACAATTTCCCACAGAATATTAGAATTCATCGGTAACTCACATTCATAAATATCTTCACTAGAAACAGGAATATAATTAGTAATAAAACGCTTTAATTCTTCATCTTTGGTTTTAGCAATTTCTAATCGAATAATTTCTCCTTTACGCCTTGATTTCAATCCCTCTGTCATTAGCGCCATGAAGTCATCACCCTCTTCTTCCTCAATTTCCATATCAGCATTTCTTGTAACTCTAAAAGCTGTCCAACTAAGCACCGAAAATCCAGGAAATAACTCACTAGTAAATTCAGCCACAACACTATCTGTTAGCACATAAGTGTCTCCTAGCTTAATAAATCCAGGAAGCATTCTTGAAATGCGCGTCATTCCAAATTTAATTTCATTGGGATTATCAAGGCTTTGGAGTTTGAGTGCTAACACATAACTAAGATTATTCAAATGTGGAAAAGGGTGTGTTGCATCAACCGCGATAGGAACAACAATAGGATAAAGATGATTCATAAAATAATCTTGCAATTGTTTTTGTTGCTCTTTGTTTGTTTCTTTATAAGTTTTAATGCAAAGCCCAAGCTTATTTAAGGATTCTTTGATTTCAAAATAACATGTTTCTAAAAGTTTTTTTTCTTTTTTGAGATAGCCTCGAATCTCCTCTAATTGCTCTTTTGGCGTAAGCCTATCTGCCCCACTTTCTGTGATTCTAGCAGCATAAAGTCGCTTTAATCCAGCCACTCTCACCATATAAAATTCATCTAAATTTGTCCCATAAATTGCGATAAATTTTAAACGCTCCAAAAGCGGATTATTTGGGTTTTGCGCTTCACTCAAAACACGTGTATTAAACCGCAACCAAGATAATTCACGATTAATAAAATTGCTTGATTCTTTTAATTGAATAGACATTATAAGCCCCTTTATTCTTTATTATAATTATACCCTAGCCACTTAAAAAATTTTATCAATTTCCCAATAAATAATACCCTTGATTAGAATTTTCCCATAAATCTACCCAATTAAATATCAAAATTTTGGAATCTTTTTGCAAAATCAACCAATATCTTGCAAATCACAAAATAAATTGGCAAAAAACAATTGTAGAATCGCAACAAAAAATAATGGAGTGTTATTATAAATTTTAACTACGATAATTTAAAAGAGACTTTCTGGGGCATTTAAATATATTTTCTTACTCTTTATTTAAAAAGAGTGCTTCCAAGTCTCACGCAATTGCTTCCACATTGAATTGCTAATTCAAAATCTCCACTCATTCCCATACTTAAAGTATTAGCGCCAAAACTTTGAAGTTTTTCAAATAAAGCCTGTGTTATCTCAAAGCTTTTTTGGATTAACCGATGGTCTTCTGAATGCGCTCCAATACTCATTAGCCCACAAAGTTTAATATTAGGACATTCTTCTAAAATTTGATGATAAATTTCTATTGCTTCTTCGGGCATAACACCACTTTTGGTAGATTCTTTAGCGCTATTGATTTGCAAGAGTGTCTTTAAATGGATATCTTCTTGCTCTAATTTCTTTTGAAGTTGTTTGGCTAAATCCAAAGAATGCAAACTATGGAACATAAAAGGTTTTAACTTTAAAAGTGCATTAATTTTATTGCTTTGGAGATTGCCAATAAAATGCCACTCTAGCGGTAGTAATTCTAAAGTACTAGATTTTTGAGTTAAATCTTGCACTTTATTTTCCCCAAAAGCCCTTTGTCCACACTCATACAAAGCTTGTATTTCCTGAGTGGTAGAATATTTGCTCACCGCAACAAGCCTCACAATCCTATGTCTATCAACTGCAATTCTAGCTTTTTCTATTTTTTCAATAGCGTTAATTAAATTTTCTTTAAAATCTTGCATCACTTTCCTTTAAAAAGGCATGGTTCCATTTATAATACGAACAACATCATTGTATAATCCAAGCCCCATAAGCCCAAATAAAATAACCCAACCTGCTAGCGTTAAACGATAGATAGCATTAAGACTTGGAATCTTTTTGGTTATCATCTCATAAAGAGTAAAAACAATATGCCCCCCATCTAATGCCGGAATAGGCAAAAGATTTAAGATTCCCAAATTCACAGATATTAAAGCTGTGAAAGTTAAAAGGGTAACAATTCCTAACTCCGTTGCCTTTTTAGTAATAGAGACAATTGAAACAACCCCTCCTACTTCACTAAAAGGCACAACTCCAAAAATAATTTTCTCTAAACCTTGCAAAATAAGGGTGCTAGCTTGGAGAGTTTGAGAGAAGGCATAAGAAATACTCTCAAGTGGAGAATATGAAATTTTGCGTATTTCATTAGCTGCAATGATGCCAATTAGGGGGCGTGAAATTTCCTCACCAAAAATATTTTTACTCTGCCCAAGCTTAGGAATTAAAGTTGTATTTTGTGTTTGTAAATCACGCACAAAAGTAATCTCCAATGCACCCACAGAAGATTCTACCACCCTATTTAGCTTATCCCAAGTCTTAATACTTTCTCCATTAATGGCAATAATCTCATCACCTGCTTGCAAACCAGCCTTGCTTGCAGGCATATCTTCTTGCACTTTTCCAATAATAGGAGCTAACTCATTTTGCCCTATTAACGCAATAGTTATATAAAGCAAAAAAGCCAAAAAAAGATTAAAAAACGATCCTGCTGCCAAAATAATTAATCTCTTATACGCAGCAATCCCATAAAGACTATCTTTGTCATAATTACGATTCTTGGGATCAATGTCGCTTTGCCCTTTGAGCTGAACAAAGCCACCAAGCGGAATAGGTCGCAAAGAGTATTCAGTTTCCCCAATTTGCTTTTTCCATAGTTTTTGACTTCCAAAACCAATGCTAAAAGCCTCAACCTTTACTCCAAAAAGCTTTGCAGCTAAAAAATGTCCTAATTCATGAAAAAACACTAAAAAAGCTAGGACAAGAATCGAACCAATAAAACCCATATTTTACCTTGTTTTTGTATAAGATCTAGCGTAGTCATAACCCGAATAAAGCGTGATAATCACAGCAAGCCATAAAGTAGCGTTTGCAAAAGAATAATCCATCAGCAAAAAAGCAATCGCGGTAATCTGTAGCCCTGTTTTATATTTTCCAAGATTAGATGCAGCCACTTTCAAACCCTTTGCAGCAGCAACAACTCTAAGCCCTGTGATAAAAAATTCTCTCCCTAAAATCAAAAAAACAGCCCAAACATTAACCCTATCAATCACCAAAAGCCCAATAAAAGCCGCAAGCATTAAAAGCTTATCAGCTAGGGGATCAAAAATCTCCCCAAAAAGACTTGTAACTTCAAAGTTTCTAGCAATAAAACCATCAAAAAAATCTGTAATACTTGCGACACAAAAAAGCAAACAAGCAAGATAATTCACCCAAGTAGGATGAATTGAAGGCGGTAGCAACTCCCAACCATAGAGCAAAACAGCTAAAAGCAAAACAGCAAAACAAATTCTAAGGGCTGTTAAAAGATTTGGAAGACTTTTAAGATTCATTATTTAAAACTTGTTCCCCCATCAATTACAATTGTTTGTCCTGTGAGCCAAGCACTAGAAGAATCATCACATAAAAACAAACAAGCCCCTGCAATATCTTCAGGTTTTCCCATACGCCCAAGCGGACTTTGCGATTCTACAGCTGCCTTAATTTCTGCATAATCTGGAAAGGCTTTGAGGGCATCTGTATCAATAGGACCACCACTTACTGCATTTACGCGAATATTATATTCACCAAGCTCCATTGCTGCATATTTCACCATAGTCTCCACGGCATTTTTAGAATTTCCATGCCCTGCATAATTTGGCATATACACAAGATTTCCTGTGGAACTAAGAGAAATAATACTTCCACCACCCACTTTTTGCATTCGCTTTGCAGCCTCTTGCGCACCTACAACAAAAGCAAGAACCGTTGCAGTATAAATATTATTTAGCCCCTTTGGTTTAAGACGCATAAAAGGAGCAAAACCACCCACCACACTTTTACCATAAATAATTGCATTACTGATAAAAAAATCCACTCTCTCAAAATCTTCATCAATCCTTACAAACAAATCCTTATAAGTCTCTGGCTCTAAAACATTCAATGGATAAGCCTTGATTTTAACTTGATATTTAGATTCCACATCAGCAATAATTCTCTGTGCTTCTTCTTCATTTTTATTATAAGTAAAGGCAATATTGACACCATTTTGCGCAAAACGATATAAAATCGCTTTACCAATGCCACGCGTTGCTCCACTAATCACTAAAGTCTTATTTTTCATATTTTCACTCATTTTACCACCTCATATTGCATTAAAATTTGCTCTAAATACTTAAGATTTTCTGCACTTGGCGAGACAAGAGGCAAACGATATTCTAAGGTTTTTAACAATCCGCTTAAATACATTGCAGCTTTAATAGGAATAGGATTGCTCTCCACAAAAAGCGCTTTATTAATCCTATAAAGCTCATTGCTTAAAACATAGGCTTTTTGATAATCTAAATCACTTAAGATGCTATGTGTTAGGGTAGCAATTTTATCAGGTAAGAGATTAGAAGTTACCGAAATAACTCCTTTAGCTCCACAACAAAGAATAGGATAATTAATCACATCATCACCACTAACCACAATCAAATCTTTTTGATTTACATTTAAATCTATCACTTTTTCAAGATTCCCACCGGCTTCTTTGACACCATAAATATTTTTAACATCCTTAAAAAGTTGTAATATTGTAGTGTTTTCAAGACTTACACCCGTGCGACTTGGAACATTATAAAGCATTAATGGGATAGAAATTGCTCCAGCTACACTCTTATAGTGCTGATAAAGCCCTTCTTGAGTTGGTTTATTGTAATAAGGTGTAACACATAAGATTCCATCAGCACCACTAGCTTGTGCAAATTTTGCCAATTCAATAGCCTCTTGTGTAGAATTACTCCCTGCTCCTGCTAATACTTTAATATTTTTGCCATTTAATCGATTTTTTTTGGCAACACTAAGTGCAACCTCAATACACTCTCTGTGTTCTTGATGGCTTAATGTCGCTGATTCTCCTGTTGTTCCAACAGGCACAATCACATCAATACCATAATTAATTTGCCTTTGAATGAGATTCTCATAAGTCTCTAAATCAAGCTTTCCATTTTTAAAAGGTGTAACAAGCGCGGTCATCGCACCTATGATTGTTTCTTCTACTTGCATATTTCTCTCACTTTTGTAAAGTCATAATGGTGGCATTATTGAGGATAAAATATTCATTTACCACCCTAATAATATCTTCCAAACTCAAAGCTTCAAAGTTTTTCTCAAAATCAAGCAAAGTCTGCAAATCCCCCCTAGCTATGTAAGAACCAAAGAGATTAGCAACACCACTACTTGATTCTAACTCATAAAGAAAATTTGCACGCATATTGATTTTAACTTTATCTAGCTCACTTTGCTTAAGTTTGCCCTGCTTAATAAGTTCTATTTGAGCCAAGACTTCCTTTTGGATTTTATCCAAACTTACTTCAGAGTTTGCTAAAGCCATTATAATAAAAACTCCTTCATCTACCAAATCCATATTATAAGTATAAATTTCAGCTGCAAGTCTCTTTTTATCTACAATAACACTCGACAAAACACTGCTTTTACCACCACTTAAAATCTCACTTAAAGCACTAAGGGCGATTTGATCTTTGTGATTAAAAGGCGGAATCTTATAAGCAATAGAAAGAATTTCAACCTCAGTTTGCTTATGCACACTAGCTTGACGCAAACCATCTTGTTTTGGTTCTATGGTATGAACTTTGGGTATTTCAAATCCTGTGTTTGGAATTTTTTCAAAATGTTTTTTTACTGCTTTTAGAGCCTCATTTATCTCAATATCCCCTGCAATTACAATGCTTGCATTTTTGGGCTGATAATAAGTCTTGTGAAATGCTCTAATGTCTTCAATACTCCAATTTCTAATATCATCCATAAAGCCAATTGGAGTCCAATGATAAGGGTGATAAATATAAGCAGTATTAAAAAGCCTAAAATACAAATAACCCATAGGATTATTATCTGTGCGCCACAATCTCTCTTCAGCTACCACATTACGCTCTGGCTGAAATTCCTCATCGCTTAAATTGAGATTCTGCATCAATTCTGCAAAAAGCTCTAAGCTTTTATCTAAATTTTGAGTGCTCGATTTAATATAGTAATGCGTATAATCAAAGCCTGTAGAAGCATTTGTGCTACCACCAAAGCTTTTAATGATTTTATCAAATTCACCTGCTTTTAGATTCTTAGTTGATTTAAAATTCAAATGCTCTAACATATGAGCAATTCCACTTTTTCCCATTGTTTCATTGCGACTACCTACTTTATAAAAAATATCAGTTGTAATAACATTGCTTTGATTATTAAGTGGGATAATATACACTTCTAAACCATTTTCAAGCACTGATTTATGATATTTTGGAAGAACTGAATTTTGCGCCATTAAAACTCCTATAAAACAAACAAATAAAATTAAAACTCTAAATATTTTCATAGATTAATACCTACTGCATCTTGAATATTTAAAAAGCCTTTTGATTCAAGGATTTGTGTCAATTCTTCATTGATTTTTTTAACAAGCATAGGTCCCTCAAAAATCAAGGCAGAATAAATTTGCACAAGGTTTGCCCCCAAAGCAATCCGTTCAAAAGCTTCTTGCGCACTTGAAATCCCCCCTACACTAATAAGCGTTATTTTTTTGGCATAAACTTTAGCAATTTGCTTTAGAATCTCTTTGCTTTTTTGAGTAAGAACTCTACCGCTTAAACCACCTTTTTCTTTGGGATTTGAAACCAATGAATAATCCAAAGTTGTATTAGTTGCAATGATTCCTTTAGCACCATTTTGGATAGCCACTTCTGTTAGCTTCAAAATAGAATCAATCTCTAAATCAGGTGCGATTTTTAGGTAAATAGGCTTAGAGTAGATTTCGCAAAGCTTCAAAAAAAGCTCTTTAATAAAAGTTTCATTTTGCAAATCTCGCAAATTTGGCGTATTGGGCGAACTAATATTCACACTTAAATAATCTGTGCAGTTTACAAATCTCTTAGCCAACAAAAGATAATCATCCAGCGCTTTTTCTTGTGGAGTAATTTTGTTTTTGCCAATATTCATTCCAAGTGGAATTGCAAAGGGATAGAGTTTGTCCAAACGAGTAGCAACCATCTCTGCTCCTTCATTATTAAAGCCCATTGCATTTTGAATCGATTCTTCTTGAATATGTCGCCAAAGGCGAGGCTTTTCATTACCCTCTTGAGGATTTGGAGTAACTGCGCCAAGCTCCAAGTGAGAAAATCCAAGCGCACAGAGTGCTGGAATCATAGTAGCATTTTTATCAAAACCTGCAGCCAAGCCCACAGGATTATAAAAGGAAATGCCATCAATTTTTTGTGCCAAAATAGGATTTTGAAGGCAAGTTTTTTGAGAAAATAAAGGTAAAACTCCCGGAATTTTAGGTGCTAATTTAGCTATTTTTTCCACAAAAGAATGCGCCTTTTCTGGATCGCTTTTAAAAATATAGGGGCGAATAGAATGGTAACTAAACATTATTATCTCTTGTAAAATAAAATAATTTTAGAATTGTAGCATTTTTATTTAAATAATTTTTTAAACTTTTTTGGCAGCTTATTTCAAGCAAATCCCATAAATTAAATCTTTTAAATTCTCAACAAAAAACTTAAAAGATTTAAAAATACTAAAACATTACCTCTATTTCTAAGATTCTAAGAAGAAGTTAGAACTTCTTCTTATTAACATCCTCTAAAATATCATTAGCTATTTTATTAACATCTTGAGTAATTACATTAGTATCATTAGCAACAACCACATTATTATGGGTTATTGTCTCTAGTTGAGCCACAGCTTCGTTAATCTGTCCTACACCGGTAGTTTGCTCTCGTATGGATTCACTCATATCATTTACTCCTTGAACTAGAACATTCACATTCGCTTCTATTTCATTGAGCGATTTACTTGTTCTCTTGGCTAACTTTCTTACTTCATCAGCAACCACCGCAAATCCTCTTCCGTGCTCTCCCGCTCTTGCTGCTTCAATGGCTGCATTTAGTGCTAAAAGATTAGTTTGATCAGCTATATCTTTGATTACTCCTACGATATTTTTAATATCTTCTGCTTGTCTTGTAACTTCTGAAGTCTTGTCTGAAACATTTTGCATAGATGAGCTTATTTCTTCTATGGCAACCACAGATTGCTGTAAAGAATTAGCCTGCGATTGAGAGCTATCTGTTAATTTTTGCATTGATTCTCTTAACTCTTGAGATTGTTTAGCCAAATCTGATGCAAAATTAGCTGATACCTTAAGCATTGCCTTTATCTCTTCACCCAATATGTTTGTGATAACCTCAACATCACCTTGAGCGTTTTTAACTTCAGTAGTAAAATCTAAATTTTTGTAGCTATCAAACACTCGTGTGATTTCATTCATATTAGAACCAATCTTGCTTTGCAAGACATCAAGCATTTTATTTAAAACATTTTTTAATTCAATTAATTGGGGATTAGCAGGATTTTCAATAATTCTTGCTGTTAGATCGCCACTCTCTATTGCTTTAGCGGTTTGCGCACTTTGAGCAATTGCTTTTTCATCTTGTATCAATCCCGCTTTAGTTTTTTCTATATTAGTGTTAATGACTTTAGCCATTGAGCCAAACTCATCATTTGAATTAACCTGAACTAATTGTATATCAGTCTTTTCGTGATTAATATAGGAAAAAACATCAATAATAATGGCAAGAATATTAGTATTGCTACAATTATGGCTATGAGAATATAGCTATTAATTGCATACAAAATATCTTTCATTAGAGAATGCGATATTTTATTGGAGTAATCACCTAAAGTATCGATATACACACCTGTTGAAATCCACATATTATTAGTGTTAGGTATCATCTGTGCATACCCGATCTTTTGAGCTTAAATCAACTCTCCATTGGGCAATGGCTTTGAAAATTCAAAACGAATGAATTCCCTCCCCCCATTCTCATTTTGCTTTTTTGCACTCTCAAATAATTCTCTTACATAATAAACGCCATTTGGATCCTTTGCATCATAAAGCGACTTTCCAATCAAATCTTTTCTTGTCGGATGCGCTACTGGAACATGATCTTTATAAACAAAGAAATACCCTGATTTATCATTTTCAAATCTAAATTTTTCAATGGCTTTTGCGATAATAGCTATTTGCGATTTTTCATCCAATCCCCCCCCCACAAGCTCACCAAGAGAATATGCCATACCATCTGTAGCTAACTTTATCTTTTGAGCAACTTCTTGCTCAATGACAGAATTTAAACTCATAGAAGCTTCATTAGTCATCTTATTTTGATTGAAAAAAAATAATACCAATCAACACTCCAAAGCTAATAAAAAACCGAATGCCAAAATAGATAATTTAAACTTTAAAGAAAATTTATTAAATATAACCATCCTTTAAAAAGCTAAAAAACATTCGGCATCCTATAGTATAAATACTTAAAAATATTATTTAGTTATAAATTTAAAACATTAAATCAATAAACTTTTGTCCTAATCTCTTCATTTTCTGCATAAAAAGTTACTTTACTACCCTCTTTAATTTCACAAGCAGGAATGGAAACATATACTACTACTCTTGCGCCACAAAGATCATTCAAAAAAATCATTCCTCTTATTAATAAACTAGTATTTTATGATAAAATATTTGTAGAAAACCAACATAATATATTAAGGCATTCAAAATGAATAGAAGTGTACAGATTATGAGGGGGGGGGGGCGGTTGGAATAGCCATCAAGCAAACATCCCCTTATATTATTGGAAGGGGGAGTATAATTTAGGCGATGCCCTGAATTTAGAATTAATAGAGAGATTTTTTGGGTTTAAAGTAGATTATGTAGATTATAAAGATATCCAAGAAGCAGAGTTACTGGCTATAGGAAGTATTTTAGGTTGGGGATTACCTCCCTCTTTGAATATGAATTTCGCCAATTTAGAAATATTAAAAAAGCCTCTAAAAATTTGGGGGAGTGGGTTTCTAAACCAACCCCTAAAGACAACCTTGAATCCTACAAAATTTTCTAGGGAAATTGAAATTTATGCGCTAAGAGGCAAGAAAACAAGGGCAATTTTAGAAGAAACACTAGGTCAGGATTTAAGTCATGTTGTGTTAGCAGATCCAGGAATTTTAGCCGAAAAACTAATTAATAAAACTCAAATTCAAAAAATCTATGATATTGGGATTATCCCCCACCATTCAGAGATAAATCTAGAATCTTTTAGACAATTGCAAAAAGCAATTCCAAATAGCATTTTAATTGATGTCCATCACTCATGCATGGAAAACTTAGAAAAAATCGCACAATGCAATTGTATTTTATCTTCAGCAATGCATGGGTTGATTATTGCTGATGGAATGCAAATCCCAAACCTCCGCTTAATTGCCACCAAAACAATGGCAATAGGGCAAAACTGGAAATTTGAAGATTATTATAGTGTATATGACATGCCAAAGCCCTTTGTATTTGATATCCGGAAGGATTTAGATGAGATTTTAAAATATAAAGATTCCATGAAAGAAAAAATAATCCAAGAATACGCAGTGCCGCAAGACAAAGTAGAAGATCTGAAAAAGAGACTTATTGAAGTTTTTCCTTATAAGCATTGCAATTCTTACGCCACACTTCAAGCAAAAATTTATAAAAATAATCTTTTAAGAAAAATTAGCGAACTAGATAAAAATTTAATGCTCAATATTTCTAGCCTAAAAGAGGAAATTAGCAAACTAAATAGAGAGTCTAAAAGCATTCTTCTAGAGCTTCAAAAATCTCTAGAAAGAATCCACAACAAAAAACCTATAGGAGCTGTAAAAAGAATCAGAAATCATCTTAATTACAAGCTTGGAAGTGTGATTTGTTTTAATTCTAAAAATATTTTGGGACTTTTAATTTTGCCCTTCATTTTATTCTATGTATACAAAATACACGAATTTCATCAAAAAACAAACCCCAAAGAAAAACTAAAACTTAAAGACTATGAGGACCATAAAGAAGCTTTAACCATTCAAGAAGGACTTTATTATAAGGTTGGGGAGGCTTTTGTTCGATCGCATAAACAATGGTACAAAGGCGGATATTTATGGTTTTGGGTGTATTATTGGCAATTAAAAAAAGAGAGATACTATGAAAATTGATTAATTAGCTTTGAAATTTTAATCGACTATAAGTTATTGGAAGGTGGGTTACCTACCAAGCCTTTTGGCTTGATAAGTATTTAATTAATTTTTGTCCTAATTTCTTCATTTTCTGCATAAAAAGTTACTTTACTACCCTCTTTAATCTCCCCTTGTAAAATCAAATCTGCTAATCTATCTTCTACTTCCTCATACAAAGCTCTCTTAAGCGGTCTTGCACCAAAGGTTGGATCAAAGCCAACTTTAGCAATAAATTCCTTAGCGCTTTGTTCTAATTCTATTTTAATGTCTCTCTCAGCTACTTTCTTTTGAATATTTTTAAAGAGAATATCTACAATATGTGTAATTTGCTCAATTCCCAAAGGATTAAAAATCACAATATCATCAAGTCTATTGAGAAACTCTGGCTTAAAATAAGCCTTAAGTGCTTCTTTAACTGCTTTTTCTTTAGAATCTTCATCTTTTAATTCCATAATTTGGTTACTTGCAATATTGCTTGTGAGAATAATAATGGTATTTCTAAAATCAATAGTTACACCCTTATTATCTGTCAAACGACCATCATCAAGCACCTGCAAAAGCATATTAAACACATCAGGATGAGCTTTTTCAATCTCATCAAAAAGCACAACACTATAAGGCTTCCTACGCACCGCTTCTGTGAGTTGTCCGCCTTCTTCATAGCCAACATATCCTGGAGGCGCACCTACTAAGCGACTTGCCGCGTGTTTTTCCATATATTCACTCATATCAATGCGAATCAAATTCTTTTCGCTATCAAAGAGGAATCGCGCCAAAGTTTTAGCGGATTCTGTCTTACCTACGCCGGTAGGTCCTAGAAATAAGAAGCTACCAATGGGGCGATTCAATTCACTCAATCCTGCTTTATTGCGTTTAATGGCTCTAGCAATGGCGTGCAGTGCCTTATCTTGCCCGACAACATCTTTTTTTAATTCACTCTCAATGCCTAGAATCTTATCCTTTTCGTCTTGTAACATTTTCTTAATCGGAATCTGTGTCCATCGGCTAATCACAGCGGCTATGGATTCCGGTAACACAGCATTTTTAAGCAATGTCCCCGCCTCTTGCATTTTTGCCCATTTTGCGTTTTGGGATTCTAGCTCCTTTTCTAGCTCAGGAATCTTTCCATAATCAATCTCTGCTGCTTTGTTAAAATCACTATTGCGCTTTGCTAATTCGCTTTCTGTCCTTAGAGAATCAATCTTGATTTTAATGTTTGCAATGTCGTTAAAAACCTGCTTTTCACTCTCAAACTGCACTTCTAGGCTTTTCTTTTTCTCGTTTTTATCCTCAATTTCTTTTTTGATTTCCTCTAAGCGCACATTATTTTTCTCACTCTTTTCCATTAAAAGCGCTTCTTTCTCCACTTGCAATGATTCAATTTCTCGCTTAATTTTTGCAAGCTCGCTAGGTTCAGATTCTATTTGCATTTTAAGCTCTGCTGCAGCTTCATCAATTAAATCAATCGCCTTATCTGGCAAGAATCTATCTGTAATATAACGATTAGAAAGTTTAGCAGCAGCCACTAAAGCACTATCAGTAATGGTTACATTGTGATGTGCTTCAAGCCTTTCTTTAATACCGCGTAAAATTTGCAATGCTTCATTCACACTAGGCTCATTAACTGGAACAGGCTGGAATCTTCTCTGTAATGCCGCATCTTTTTCAAAATATTTACGATATTCCTTAAGTGTTGTTGCACCAATGGTATGCAATTCGCCTCTTGCAAGAGCGGGTTTTAGGATATTAGCTGCATCCATACTCCCCTCACTTGCACCCGCACCAACAATGGTATGAATCTCATCAATAAAAAGAATGATATTTTTTGCCTTAGTAACTTCATCAATAACTTTTTTTAGCCTATCCTCAAACTCCCCACGATATTTTGCTCCTGCAATCAACGCACTCATATCAAGTGCAATTACTTTTTTATTTTGCAAAGAAATAGGCACTTCTTTTTTAATAATTCTTTGTGCTAAACCCTCCACAACTGCAGTTTTTCCAACTCCTGGCTCACCTAGTAAAATGGGATTATTTTTGGTTTTTCTAATCAAAATTTGCATCATATGATTGATTTCTTCATCTCTACCAATTACAGGATCTAATTTTCCTTCTATTGCTTTTTGCGTTAAATCTATTCCAAATTTTTCCAAGGCTTCAAGATTCTCATCGCCACTTTGTGAATTAATTTTTGTTCCGCCTCTTATTACTTCAAAGGTTTTTTTTAATTCATTCAAATCTAAATATTTAGCAAACAAATTTTTAGCTATCTCTGTATTGAGATTTGCCAAAATAAAAGTATCAATAGCAATATAAGAATCCCCATTTTTTGCCGCCAAGCCATCAGCTTGATTAAGCGCATCGCTTAAATTTCGTGAGATTTTTAGATTCTCCTTATTTACTGATGAGCTTTTAGGAAGATTATTTGCCAAACTTTTTGCCTCTAACTCAATGGCTGCTTTATCGATATTTAATCGGTTTAAAGCTTGATTTAAAAGCGAATTAGTATTAGTTAGCATCGCCCAAAAAAGATGAATGGGCTCAATTTCTTGGTTTTGATTATGCAAAGCCAAAGAAGCACCTTGCTCTAATGTTTCTTGCATAGTATTGGTGAGTTTCTCTAAAATATTCATTGAAATCTCCTAAAATTTATTTTGTTGGCATTATATAACTTTAGTCAATTATTGTCAAGTTTTATAATAATAAAATACTAAAAGTTAAAATATTACAAAGAAAGTATTGATTGCGCAATCCTTAAATTTTATCCGCTATAATTCCTTAAAAAATTCATTTTCAAAGGTTTTTTATGCGCATTGTTATTTATCTAGCAGGAGGCTGTTTTTGGGGGATTCAAGGATATTTTGATTTACTAAAAGGTGTGGTTAGCTCTCAAGTAGGCTATGCAAACTCCAAGATAGAAAATCCTAGCTATGAGCTTGTATGCAGTGGAATCACAGGCGCAGTAGAAGTAGTGAAAATAACTTATGAAGATGAAGTTTTATCACTTAATGAGATTTTGCAGAGATTTTTTGACATTATCAATCCTTTTGCACTAAATTATCAAGGCAATGATTTTGGCACACAATACCGCAGTGGAATCTATGCTAAAGATTCTAAAATATTAGAAAAAGTGCGATCATTTATCCAAAATCTACAAAAGAACTTTTCACAGGAGATTGTAACAGAAGTCATGGAATTAGAAAATTTCTATCCTGCTGAATCATATCATCAAAAATACCTTGCAAAAAATCCTAATGGCTATTGCCATATTGATTTAAGCAAGGCATTACAAGATAATTATATCCCTTGAATTTCAAAGAAAATCGCTTTATCAAGGACATTGAAAAAAGCAGAATAAGTCTCTGGGTCTTCCACGGCTTGTTTGATAGAATCTCCGCCAAATTGAGCACTAGCTCTAACTTGAGTTTGGGTTTTTGATAATGGGCGAACAGTGATAGTCATTTGCATACTAGAGTTTTTAGCATACTTAGTTGCGCTGATAGAACCTACATCTAAATCCGCACTATCAATAATAAATCCCAAATCTTGCAAAGCAGCTATAGAGGCTTTTGCTAATAATTTTTTATCTTGTTTGTAAGTTTTTGTTTGATAACTTCTTAATTCAAGCTGTTGAGCATTCTCTATAATCATTTGTTTTGAGCTCACCATACAACCACTTAAAAATACTAAAATCATCGCACTTGCCAAATATAATTTATTTTTCATAGATTATCCTCCAAAAATATTCCTTTTGATAGCTTTTCAAAGAAAGCATTGTAAATTTCTGCATCTTTAACACTCTCCATACCTATAACACCACCTTGTATGTTATAAAGAATTCTCTGTAGTGTTAGACGAACATAATTTGATTTGTTATTGCTTGCAACAACTACCGTAGCTCTAATGTCCTGCGAAGCCTTAAGAACTGGCGAAATATTTGCTCCCAATAAAGCAGCAATAAAACCCATAGTTTGCTCCCCAATCTCCGCAGCATCTCTTGATTTTGAAGCTGAAATAACACCTAACTCTTTATCAGTGAAATCAATATGAAAGCCTAAATCCTGCATAGTTGCAAGACTAGCAGAGAAAATTTCTAAATAATCTCCTGTTTCATAACTTTTTATCTGTAAAGCTCTTTCTTCTGCAGTTGAAGTATCCATTTTAATCATTTCAATAGATTTCGCCCCACATCCACTCATTATCACCACACCAAGCAATAGCAAGATATAATAAAAATATTTCTTCATACTATCCCCTAAAAACTACTAGTATGGTAAGCAATATCTCTAACTTTATTTTGCTTATCAAATTTAACAATAATCGTTAGTGTTCTTTGAGACTTTACCGAACTTCCACTATTTCCACTAAAACCTGCAATAATAATGCTTAATCCGCCATCAACTCCCTTATAGGCATTTTGTGTGCTTATTTTATCATACACCCATACTTCTCTCCTTTCTTCATCAGTAGAGATTACATTAGGAGAACCCATAATTTGAATCACCTCTGCAGAGCTCATACCGATTTTTAAGTCCTTTTGGGCTTTTGCCACACTTATTTTTTCATCCACATTAGGATTGTATAAACTCGCACAACCATTAATTAACAAACTACTTGATAAAAACAAATACAGAAAATTTTTGCTAATTTTCATTTAACTTCCTTTTTGTAAATTAAAATTACTCTGCTATTATGCCCCCCCCCCCCCGCTAAATATTTGCTTAAATGATACTTAACAACACTAAATTATAATTCAGCAAAATTCTCAAGAATAGCTTAACATTTTTAGTGTAGAATCTTCTCGCAAACACAAAAAGGGAATTTAAAATGCGTTTTTTATTGGTTTTTATTTGTTTTTTTGGCGTGAATCTTTTAGGAAAAAATATAGAAGAAGGCTTAAAATATTTAGAGATTCCAAACTCTAAAAGACAAATTTTAAAAGAAGCTATACGAGAGCTCTATAAACAAAGGCAAAATTACCACAGTAATGATGTGATTTTAGAATATAAAATTCTAAAAGAAATCGCAAATAAGGGCTATGGCGAAGTTAATTTTATAGAATATAAACAAATGCTAGAAAAAAATGATCAAAATTACGCAGAAGCAAAAATTAATTTTTATAGAACTATTGGACAGATTCTAGGCAAAGAAGAAATCACTTCCTTAATGGAATTTATAAGGGAATAGTGATGTATCAAATTTTAATCGTTGAAGATGATTTGGATATGCAAAAATTACTAGTTGATTACCTAAAAAAAAGTGGTATGGAAGCAGTGGCAACGCATAGCCCAAATGAAGCTCTAGAAATGCTAAAATTAAAAAGGAATTTTGATTTAGCAGTGCTTGATATTATGTTGCCTGAAATGGATGGATTGGAGCTCTGCAAGAAGATAAGAGAAATTAGCGATTTGCCTATTATTATGTCTTCTGCAAGAGGAGATATTGGCAGCAAAATTTTAGGCTTTGAGAGAGGTGCTGATGATTATCTTGCAAAATCTTATGAGCCCATAGAACTAGTCGCAAGAATCAATGCCTTATTAAAACGATACTCTGCTAATCAAGTGATACATTATGAAGACCTAGAGATTGATAATAAT
Source organism: Helicobacter colisuis (assembly GCF_023646285.1). Classification (NCBI taxonomy): domain Bacteria; kingdom Pseudomonadati; phylum Campylobacterota; class Epsilonproteobacteria; order Campylobacterales; family Helicobacteraceae; genus Helicobacter; species Helicobacter colisuis. Next base: position 29,359 of record NZ_JAMOKX010000007.1, read on the forward strand.
AAGCACAAAGTTACTTTAGATGGATATTCTATTGATCTTACTCCAGCAGAATTTGAAATTTTAAATCTCCTAATTTCCAACAAAGGCAAACCTTACTCAAGAGAATCACTCTCTCAAGCCATCTCAAGTATCGCCCCTGATTCCTCACTAAGAAGCATTGACACACACATTAGAAATCTACGCGCAAAACTCGGAGATGATGCAAAAGAACCCAAATACATACAATCTGTTTGGGGAATAGGATATAAATTCTGTGATTAAAAAATGGCTTTATCCATCCTTATTTATCCAAATTTATCTGCTTTTTTTTATTTCTATTATTATTAGTGTTATTATCACTTATTCTCTAAACATTGCTAATTTACGCCAAAATGAAGAAAAAATCATCTCCCAAACAACCTTTTTAGCGCAACAATCTATGTTAGAACTCATTAATGGAAATATTCGCAGAATCCATACTCTTATTAAAAGCTATGATTTTGTGCGCATAGACAAAATCCCCCAAGAATCAACTATTATTTACAAAAGTAGCGACACTCTAGCTAAAATGCAAGTTTTTAAATTTCATCAAAATTACGGCTTTGGATTAGAATATCTAGGAGAATCTTACATAGCACAAAAAGATTTCAAAGAACAGCTTTCTATTAATAATAATCCCATTCTTTGGATTCTTTTAGATTTTCTAGTCCTGCTTCTTACTTTTGCAATTATCTTAGCTATTTTGCACCCTATGAAAGTTTTGAGAAATTCTTTAGAGGAATTCACCAAAGGTAATTACAAAGTCCGTATTAAAATACCAAAAGAACCCGAACAAGCACTGCTTGCACGCAGTTTCAATGAAATGGCAACAAAAATTTCTAAACTCATGGAGATAAGAGAATTTATCTTACGCAATATCGGACACGAGCTAAAAACACCAATCTCTAAAGCAAAACTAGCACTAGAATTTATCCCGCCAAGCCCTAATAAAGAAATTTTAAACAAAGCAATCCAAAATCTAGATACTCTAACAAGCCAAATTCTAACTTTTGAAAAAGTGCAAGAAGGCAGGGATTTGTTGGAGTTTAAAGAATTTTTTGTTGAATCGCTAGTCTTAGAGACGCTAAGCCATATGTTTATAAGCGAAGATGAAGTGGAAGTCAAAATCAGCGAAAATTTTAAAATTCACGGAGACTTAAATTTTCTCTCCATTGCCCTAAAAAATCTTATCGAAAATGCCAAAAAATATAAAAGTGGTGGAAAAATAGAGATTTTTACCCAAAAGCAAGACAATTGCTTCTGTCTTGGAGTAAGCAATGAGGGAGAGAAATTGCAAAGAGAAATTTGGGAATATTTTGAGCCTTTTTATCGCGATAAAAAACACGAACTTATCCAAGGACATGGTTTGGGACTTGGAATCATTAAAGGAATTTTAGAATTGCATCATCTGGAATTAAAATATCAATACAAAAACAATCGTCATTATTTTATGATTTTATTTAAAGGAATATAATGCAAGAATTTATCGGGATTGACTTAGGAAGCAATTCTTTGCGTGGAATTAGAATGAATACTCATTATGAAGTGCTTGGCGAATATGAGGCAGTCGTAAGAAGTGCAGAGGGTTTAAGTGAGAGTGGAAAAATTTGCAATGCGGCATTAGAGCGAATTATTCTTGGATTGCAAAATCTCAAAAAAGCTTTAAAAATTAAGCCACAAGATAAAATCATTGCTCTCACAACACAGGCTATGCGCCAAGCAACAAACTCCCAAGAAGTCCTAGAAATTATCGCGCAAAAAACACAAATCACCTTTCAAATCATCAAAGGAGAAGAAGAAGCCTATATTACTTCTCTAGCACCACAAAGATCAATCAAAAAACTCGCACAAATCAATCCAAAATATCAAAAAGACTGCTTTGTTATTGTGGATATGGGTGGGGCAAGTAGCGAGTTTATTTTTTGTGCGCAAAATGGAATCACAGCAAAAAGCTTTGAAATAGGAATTGTGCAATCTAAAGACAAATATAAAACTTTAGAAAATTTTATCTCCCATAAAGACAAAATCACAGCGCCTATTATAGAGTTTATTAATAAGCAGCACAATAAACCCAAATTTTTAGTAGCTAATAGCGGAACACCCACGATGGTTTGCGCTCTCAAAATGGGTTTAAAATCCTATGATTCTAAAAAGGTTTTTGGAAAAGTGCTTAAGGTAGAAGATTTCAAAGAAGAATTGCGAAAGTTTGAAACTCTAAGCAATGAAGAAAAAGAAAATTTGGTAGGCATCTTAAAGGCTGATGTAGTACCTTTTGGCATTATGCTCTTTTTATTTTTTATGGAGATTCTAGGCTTTAAAGAATGCTTAATCATTGATGAAGGGGTGCGTGAGGGAGCTGCTATTTTAGGAATAGACAAAATTGACTTACGCCAAAAATTTCAATAAATCATAGATTGATTTTTGGTAAAAAATAAGTTAGAATTTTTGAATATACTTACAATTTAGGATAATTAGTGAAATGGGAAAGATTTATTTTTATTTTAAAAAGTTTTATCAAAAATCAGATAAGTTTTTTCATTTATTGGTGGGAATGCCAAGCTACACCAAATACTTAGAGCATATGCAAAAAAATCATCCCGATAAAATACCTAAAACCCAAAGAGAGTTTTTTAAAGAAGCCATGGAAGCCAAATATGGCGCAGGGCGCAATAAGTGCTGATAACCCCAAAGCTATAAGTTTATAGATACAATTTTAGGGTTTAGGCTAACCTAAAACAAACTCCAAAACAACTCACCTAGCTGTTTTGGCAGTGCTCACAAATCCCAAGCAATACGATAGAAGTATCTTTGATTTTATAATGCATTTGGGTTTCACAATCTTTTTTAAGTTGCTGTATGGAGCTATCAAAATGTATATCCGTAATATCCCCACACTTCTCACATACCAAATGAATATGAGGTTTTTTAATCAACTCATAGCGTTGCTTTTGATTAGGCAATTTAACCTCATCAATAATTTTTGCCTCCTGCATAGAAGTGAGATTCTTGTAAATAGTTGCAAGAGAAATAGAAGGGTGAATCTCCCGAATATTTTCATAAATTTCTTCAATGCTAATATGCCCTCTTTTTTCTATCTCTTTAAGAATCGTGATTCTTTGAGGGGTAATTTTAAGATTATTTTGTTTTAAAAGTTGTTCTAACATCACTAAAGCCTCTCTTTAATCTAACAAAATCATTGCTGAATAGAATTATTATCATTTATAAAACTTTATCTTACAATAATTATTCTTAATTTTTCAATTTTATATCATAAATTTTTAACTTTTTTGCCTATTTAAATTTGAAATTCCTAAAATCTTAAATGATTTTATTTGCTTTAAAGTTAATTTTTTATAGGATAACGGCAATTTTTTCTAAAAATTTAGGATACGATAAGGACAAAAATTGTTTGGTGCTATTACAGAAAGTTTTCAAAATGCAATCAATAAAATTCGTTTTCAAGATGATGAAAAAGCCTTAAAACGAGCAATTGATGAATTAAAAAAAACACTTTTAAAATCCGATGTCCATTACAAAGTCTTAAAACACTTACTAGAAGAAGTTGAGCAAAAAACAAAATTAGCAGGAATCGGAAAAGAAAGCTTTCTGAATGCACTCAAAGAATCACTCAATCATATCCTAACTGCGCCAGGAAACTATGGTTTTATCTTTGCTTCAAAGCCACCTACCATTGTTTTGATGGCAGGATTACAAGGAAGTGGTAAAACAACAACAACAGCAAAATTAGCTAATTATCTCAAAACCAAGCAAAAAAAGGTTTTATTAGCCGCTTGCGATTTACAAAGACTAGCTGCGGTGGAGCAATTAAGACAATTAAGCAATCAAGTGGAAGTTGATTTTTTCTATGAAGAAAATAAAACTCCCATTGAAATCGCTAAAGCTGCCAAAGAAAGAGCCATAGCGGGTCTTTATGATGTTTTATTGGTTGATAGCGCGGGAAGACTAGCTATTGATGAAGCTTTAATGCAAGAATTACAAGCTATTAAAGAAGCGATTAATCCTAATGAAATTTTCTATGTAGTTGATAGCTTAAGTGGGCAAGATGGGGTAAAAAGCGCTGCAACATTCCACGAAAAAATGGGTTTAAGCGGTGTAATTTTAAGCAAATTTGATGGGGATAGCAAAGGAGGAATTGCGCTCTCAATAGCCCAACAGCTTGGAATCCCGCTTCGCTTTATTGGTGTGGGCGAGAAAATACCTGATTTAGAAGTCTTTATCCCTGAACGCATTGTTAGCAGACTTATGGGAGCTGGGGATATTCACTCTCTTGCAGAAAAAACCGCAGCTATCATTAGCGAAAAAGAAGCAAAAGATATTTCCAAAAAAATCAAAAAGGGGAAATTTACCTTTAATGACTTTTTAGCTCAAATGGACAACATCAAAAAAATCGGCTCTATGCAGTCCATACTTTCAATGATTCCTGGACTTTCAAATATGGCAAGCTCACTTAAGGACATTGATTTAGATAATTCCAAAGAAATCAAGCAAATAAGGGCAATGGTTAATTCTATGACACCCAAAGAAAGAGAAAATCCTGATTTGCTCAATGGTAGCAGAAAAAAACGAATTGCATTGGGAGCTGGAGTGGATGTAAGTGATCTCAATCGCTTTTTAAAGCAGTTTGAAAATGCAGCCAAAATGGCAAAGAAATTCTCTGGAAAAGGTGGAATGAATGACCTTATGGCATTGATGAAAGATGCAAGGATGGGCAATCTTAGACGATGACTAAGCTTGTCTAATAAATCTGTCTAAAAGGGAGTTTCTCCCTTTTAGACAGATTTATATCTGTAAAATAAGATTTATTTTATTTAAGGAGTTTGCTTATGGCAACAGTTATTCGCCTAACTAAAATGGGACGCAAGAAAAAACCATTCTATCGAATCGTAGTAACAGATAGTAGAAAAAAAAGAGATGGGGGTTGGATTGAATCAATTGGATATTATAATCCGCTAACAGAACCTTCCACGGTTAAATTTGATGCAGAACGCTTAAAATACTGGGTTAGCGTTGGAGCTAAAATGAGCGAGAGAGTGCAGGCAATCACAAAATAATGATTGAAGATTTTATAGCACTTTATGTCAAAAAGGTTGTTAGCAAACCTGAAAAAATCCAAGTCACCAAAAAAGAATTGGATACTAATTTTTATGAAATAGAAATTATATCTTCAGAACAAGACATTGGAAGATTAATTGGTAAAGATGGTAAAATGATTGGTGCTATTAAAACTATCATTTCTGGCTCAAAAGCAAAAGATGGCAATTCTTATCGCGTGATTGTAAAAACAGAATAATGCTTCAAAAAAATAAAATACAAAAAGATTGGGTAAGTGTCGCAAAAATAGGTCGAGCTGTCGGTGTAAAAGGTGAAGTCCTTTTACACTTATTAACGGACTTTCCTGAATCATTAAAAAGCGGGAACACTTATTTTACACAAAATGGTGCTTTAACTATTCAAAACTACAACAAAGAAAACTCTCGCGTGAAGTTCTCACAGATTGATTCACCTCAAAAAGCCAAACAAATTACAAATTTAATTCTTTACACAACGCAAGATTCCACAAAAGAACATTGCACTCTAAAAAAAGATGAGTTTTTTTGGTTTGATATTATAGGGAGTAAAATCATAGAAGAAAATGAGATTCTAGGCGAAGTAAGCGAGATAGAGCGCTTGGGAGAAAAAGATTTTTTAATCATAAAAACCGCAGAAGAACTCTGTAAAAATGGTTTACCAAAAAGCTTTCTAATCCCCTATGAATCGCGCTATATCTTAGAAGTAGAAACAAATCTTAATCCCAAAATCATTCACACTCAACTTTGCAAAGTCATTTTAGAAAATAGCTAATGTATTTTTCTTTTGTTACCCTATTCCCTCATCTTATAAAATCCTATTTTAGCGATTCTATTCTACATCGCGCCATAGAAACCAAAAAAATTTCTATAGATTTTATTAACCCCAGGGATTTTAGTAAAAATCGTTTTTTGAAAGTTGATGATTATCAAATAGGAGGTGGAGCGGGATTAGTGTTAGAGCCTTTTGCGATAAGCGAAGCTTTAGAAAAGCTAAAAAAGTGTGATTCTAAAGCTCACATTATCTTCCTTACACCTTGTGGCAAAACTTTCAACCAAAGAGATTCTAAACGACTTGCAAAAAAAGAACATGTTGTTTTAGTTTGCGGACGCTATGAGGGATTTGATGAAAGACTAATTGAGCTTTATGCCGATGAAGTTTTAAGCGTTGGGGATTTTATTCTAACTGGCGGAGAATTAGCCGCTTTATGTCTTTGTGATAGTATTTCAAGACAGATTGATGGAGTACTTGGAAATAGCCAATCACTCCAAGGTGAGAGCTATGAAGAGTTTTTATTAGAAGCACCCAATTTTGTAAAACCATATATTTTTAAAAATTTAAGTGTCCCTTCAGAGTATTCAAAGGGAAATCATGCTAAAATTCACGATTTAAAATTAAAGGCATCAGAGGCAAAGACAAGATTCCATAGAATTGACCTCTATTGGCAATACAAACAAAGGTTGAAAAATGAGAAATAAATACATTCAGCATTTCGAAGATGCGCAAATAGCAGGAAAAGAGATTCCACAATTTAAAGCAGGTGATACCTTAAGAGTAGGAATTCGTATTTCAGAAGGTGATAAGACAAGGATTCAAAACTTTGAAGGAATCTGTATTTCGTTGCGTGGAGTTGGCACAGGAAAAACTTTTACAATTCGTAAAATTGGAGCTAATGGGGTTGGAGTTGAGAGAATTTTTCCCCTTTACTCAGAAAGCATTGATAGCATTAAAGTGCTTAAAATCGGTCGCGTTAGAAGAGCAAAACTTTACTATCTCCGCACAAGAAGTGGAAAATCTGCAAGAATTAAAGAGATTAGAAAATAATCTCTTTATCCCCCACCTTTTTAAAATCTCTTTATTTTTTAGACATTACGCTGTTTTTGCTTAGCTCAAAAAATAACTCAAAAGCGGAATAGAAACAAAAGAAAACAAGATTCCAAACGCAATAGAACTTACTGCCAAATTACTATCCAGTTTTGCTTTCATAATCATTGCACCTGCTAGCGTCATAGTAGGCATCGCGGATTCTAAAATAGCCACAACAACTCTAGGCTCTAACTCTACTGCCAAAAACTTCAAAAGCAAAATAAAAATTAGAGGCGCTAGTAATGTCTTACACAAAACAACAATAATGGTAGGTTTATAAGCTGTTTTAATAGCACTAAATCCAAGACCAAGACCGATAGCAAAAAGTGCAACTGCTGTTGCAGAATTCCCAAAAACCACAATAGGTTCAAAAATAAATTCTGGCAACACAAAAATCTTGCAAACAAAGCCCAACATCAAAGCAATAAAAGGAGGAAAAAATAAAATCCTTTTAATATTCTCCATCACATTAATCTTTTGATTACTCGCATAGGAAAGCACAATGGGACCAATAATTGAAATGGGAATTGCTGTTGCCAAAGCATCATAAAAAATAACTTCACTTAAAAATACTTCCCCATACACTCCAGAAACAATAGGAATGCCAACAAAAAGCGTATTGCCAAAACAAGCTAACAAAAACATACTCACCAAAGTGCTTTTTGAAAATTTAAATACTATTCCAAGAATCACCGAAAAAATCGCTGCAAGCACACAAGAGAACAATCCACCAAGAATTAAAACAACAAGATTTAAATCAAAATTAAGATGATAAGTCTTATCAAAAATCAAGCAAGGCAAGGCAAAAAGAATCGCAAAATCCAAAAACATACGCGATTGCTTTTGTTTCAATGCCCCAACTCTTTTTGCTAAATATCCACCAAGCAATAACACAAAAATCGTAAATAACGGAGTGAAAACAAACATTGTAATATCCCAAAAAAAATGTGCAATTATAATTCCAAAAAATTAAAAGAAGCTAAGAAAACAAGAAAGAAAAACTAAATACTTAGATGATTATAAAGGCAAGGATAGGCTTCCCCTATCCTTTATTTAGCAACAATGCTAAAGATTCTGCCACCTCGATTGATTAGCATTCTCTTTGGTTGCCCTTTATAGCGTTTAAGCGCATCGTTAAAGGATTTTAGATCTGAAATACTAAAGCTTTCAATTTGAACAATAATATCCCCCTCTCTAAATCCTAACTCTTCTGCCTTGCTATTTGGTGCCACTTGAGAAATAAAAATCCCTTGAATATTGCTTGGGATTCCATAATTTTCTTTCATTGTTGGCGTTAGTTCTGAAACCTCAAGCCCTTGTATGCTACCTACTTCTTTAGCAACAGATTGCGCAGTAGAAAGTTTAGCTAAAGTGAGTGTTAAATTTTGCTCCTTTTTATCTCTTATAATAGTAAGATTAATTTTGTCTTTAGGACTAAAAGTGCCAATATAATTTTTAAGCTCAGCAGCAGATCTAATAGGTTTTCCATTTACTTTAGTAATCAAATCCCAAACTTTTAAACCACTCTTTTGTGCTGGAGAATCATTTTCAATAGAAATTACAACCGCACCATTTTGATTCTTATAAACTTCTTTTAAATCTCCGCTAATATCTTGAATACTCACACCAAGATAACCACGCTCAATCACGCCATCTTCTATTAAAGCCTTAGAAATTTTATTTACCATTTCTGATGGAATCGCAAATCCAATACCATGATTTCCACCTGTGCGCGAAAGAATAGCAGTGTTAATTCCAATCAATCCACCACGGCTATCAACCAATGCTCCACCACTATTTCCCGGATTAATAGAAGCATCTGTTTGGATAAAATTCTCATAATCATTAATTCCAATGCCACTTTTATTTAGTGCAGAGATAATCCCTTGCGTTACACTCTCACCCACGCCAAAAGGATTCCCAATAGCAAAAACAACATCACCCACTTGCAAATCATCACTTGAAGCAAATTTCAAAAAAGGAAGATTTTTTGCATTAATCTTTACAATTGCCAAATCACTTTTTTCATCTCTACCAATGATCTTTGCTTCATATTCTTTATTAGAATCTGGCAAAGAAACGATAATTTTATCAGCACCCTCAACCACATGATTATTAGTAACAATATAACCATCACTAGAGATAATCACACCACTTCCAAGACTTCGTTCAATTCTATCTTTAGGCACAATCGCCCCAAAAGCATCGCCAAAAAACTGCCGAAAGAATGGATCATTTAAAAGTGGATGTCCTTGAATATTGGCTGCTTTGACCTTTTTTTGTGTAGAGATATTAACAACACCTTTTTTTGCTTCTTTAATTGAATCATAAAAAGAATAAACTTTGTTTTCTGAAATATCAGGAGTTTCTCTAGAAGTAATATTAGGCAGCGTGCTAACTTCAAAAGCAAAAACATTTCCAGCTAACAATGCCCCAAAAAGAAGTGTTTTAATTTTCATTTGTTCTCCTTTGTTAAAATAAAATGTATAAAGAAATTATTACAAAAAATTGTAAATCAACAAATAATCAAAAAAATATTCCCAATCACTTACCAAAAAATAGCAAGACAAATCCTACAAAACAAGCATTTTAAAAAAGTAATAACTTTATTGCTTTAAAAATTTGTAATTTTTCACAAAAACACTAAAGCTTTTAAAAAAAAATCCGATATAATCACATAACCAAACAAGAAAGCATCCGCAAAAAGCTAAATTAGCTCTTTGCTTTTAAATCGCTTTTTTGCTTAAGGGTTAAAATTAAATCAATGCTAAGCCAAGGAAGGCAAAGCAAGACATAAAAGGAGTTTCAAATGGCATTTCAAGTCAATACAAATGTTAATGCATTAAATGCAACTGCACAAAGCACTTTTACACAAAATAGTCTTTCTAGTTCTTTGCAAAAGTTAAGTTCAGGTTTAAGAATCAACTCTGCTAAAGATGATGCTTCAGGTATGGCAATTGCAGATAGTTTGCGCTCTCAAGCAAACACTTTAGGTCAAGCAATCCGTAACGCAAATGATGGTATGGGAATTATCCAAATTGCTGATAAGGCGATGGATGAGCAAGTAAAAATCCTTGACACTATCAAAACAAAAGCAACTCAAGCAGCGCAAGATGGTCAAACCACAACAACAAGAACCGCTATTCAAGCTGACATTAATCGCCTTATCGAATCGCTTGATAACATTGCACAAACTACTTCTTATAATGGTTTGTCATTACTTTCTGGTAGCTTTACTAACAAAGAATTCCAAGTAGGAGCATTCTCTAACCAAAGTATTAGAGCCACTATTGGCGCAACAAGTTCAGATAAAATCGGACATGTTAGAAGCGAGACTGTAAGATTTAGTGCTAATACGACTGGTAGTTTTGCTATGAACTTCAAAGTAGGCAATGAAACTATTAATTTGGAAAGTGTTGTAATCTCAACTTCAGCAGGGACAGGTTTGGGTGCTCTAGCAGAAGTAATTAATAAAAACTCTGATACTCTAGGTGGAATTCGTGCAGATTACACCGTTCAAGCCGGTGGAGCAACGGCAGTTGCTGGAGGAAATATTACTAGTTTGACAATCAATGGAGTTAGTATTGGTAATATTAATAATATTGCAGCGGGAGATAGTGATAATAGACTTGTTCAAGCTATTAACGCTTACAAAGAAGAAACCGGCGTCCAAGCTTCAATAGCAAGAGATGGTTCATTAGTTCTTACTTCAACAGATGGACGCGCAATTAACATTTCAGGAGATGGGGTTTCTGGAGCCGTTGGAATTGGAGCTGGAACAACAACTGGCTCTTTAACTCTCACAAGAGTAGGTGCAACAGATATTAGCTTTAGTGGAATTGGCGCTACTAAAGCTAGTGGAGCAGCACAAGCGACTACAACCCTAAGAGATATCAAAGGAACATTAAGCACAGATGTTGCATCTGCAGTGGGTGCAAATGCAGGTATTAACTCTGCAAATGCAAACCTAGGATTTGGTGGAACACTTGGAGCAGGAGTTACAACTCTTAAAGGTGCGATGCTAGTAATGGATATTGCAGAATCAGCAATCAAACAACTTGACTCTATCCGATCTGACCTTGGTTCTGTGCAACAACAAATGCAATCTACAGTTAATAACATCACTATCACACAAGTGAATGTTAAATCTGCTGAATCAGGAATTAGAGAAGTTGATTTCGCTAGCGAATCTGCAAACTACTCTAACCTAAATATCCTTGCACAAGCTGGAAGCTATGCAATGAGCCAAGCTAATGCTACACAACAAAATATCTTAAGACTACTTCAATAGTCTCTTAATCAATCTCAAACCCTTTGGGGTTTGGGAAGTTTTATTATTTTCTTTTTAATCAAAACTTCACAATCCTTGATATTGTTCTAATTTTTAACATTCTATGATTTTTACATTACTTAAACAATAACCAGACTATAAAATCACACTCTAAAATGTAATTCCTAGTAATTCCCTTGTAAATTGATAAAGTCTATCTTGCAAATTCACTTTTTGTTCAGCACTTTGAGCAATCATTCTCACAAACGCACTCCCCACAACCACAATTGGCACAATCCCATGCAAAGCATCAATTTGCTCTCTACTATGAATTCCAAATCCCAATGCAATAGGCTTTGTTGTATGTTTTTTCACTCTCTTTATATATTCTAAAAGAGTAGAATCAATTGATGTCCCATCACCTGTAATACCATTTCTCGCAACAACATAAATTAAACTCCCTGTTGCCCTATCAAGCTTCTCCATTCGCTTTGTATCGGTATAAGGCGCAATAAGTGCAATATTCTCTAACCCGTACTTTTTGCTTAATTCAAAAAGTCTCTCATCATTTTGTAAAGATAAATCCGGCACAATAAGCCCAAAAACTCCGCATTCTTTGGCTTTTTTAAGAAATTTTTCAATACCATAGGCAAACAAAATATTGCCATAAGTCATAATCAAAATTTTTGTTTTAATATCCCTTTGCTTAAAGGCTTCATTAAGCCTTTGCAAAAACTCAAATCCCAAATCTGTATTAAATCCATTTTTTAACGATTCTTCACAAGCACTCGCAATCACAACACCATCAGCATTAGGATCAGAAAAGGGAAACTGCACTTCTAAATACTCCGCTCCACCTCGTGCGATTCCAAGTGCTGCTTCTAAACTCTCACCAAAACTAGGGAATGAAGCAACAATATGCCCCATTAGTTTAATGTTTTCTTCTTTCATATTATTGCCCTCTCATCTCTGCAATCTCATTTGCCAAAAACTCACTCCAACGATCTTTTTGCAAGGCTTTTGCGGTAATAAAAATATCCTTATCCCCTCTCCCTGAAACATTTACTAAAATCTTTTTATTCTTGACTTTTTTAGCAATGCTCAAAGCTCCTGCTAAAGCGTGACTTGATTCTAAAGCCGCTATAATCCCTTCATTTCTAGCAAAAAACTCCAAGGCTTCTAAAGCTTCCTTATCACTACTAGAACTAAATTTAACACGCCCTATTTCTTTTAAATGTGCAAGTTGAGGACCAATTCCTGCGTAATCAAGCCCTGCTGAAATTGAATAAGTCTCTAAAAGATTACCATAATTATCGCTTAAAAAATAGCTTTTATAGCCTTGAATGATTCCAAGATGCGCATTTGCATTCCCCATTCTTATGGCGTTTTTCCCTTTTTCCTTACTCATTCCCCCTGCTTCAATTCCTACCAAAGTAACTTCTCGATCCTCTAAATAATGCCTAAAAAATCCCATTGCATTACTTCCACCTCCGACACAAGCCACCATAATATCGGGATTACCTTTAAAAAACTGCTTCGTTTGAGTTTTTAGCTCCTTGCCAATCACGCTTTGAAACTCTCTAACAATATCTGGATAAGGATAAGGTCCTAATGCACTTCCAAGCACATAAAAGGTATTTTTACTATCTTTACTCCATTCTCTTAATGCTTCATTAACAGCATCTTTAAGTGTTTGTGATCCACTCTCTACACCAATCACTTTAGCGCCCAAAAGTTGCATATTAAACACATTAGGAAATTGTCGTTTCACATCCCTACTTCCCATAAAAACTACACATTCTAAGCCAAGCTTTGCACACGCTGCACTCACTGCAAGTCCGTGCTGACCTGCACCTGTTTCTGCGATGATTCTTGTTTTACCCATTTTTTTAGCCAAAAGCACTTGCCCTATAGCGTTATTAATCTTATGCGCACCTGTATTTGCCAAACCTTCAAACTTTAAATAAATCTGATTTTGCAGAATCTTACTAGCATTTTTTGCATAAATTAGGGGTGTTGGACGACCTACAAATTCTGCTAAAAGTTCCTTAAATTCCCTTTGAAATTCCTTAGAGAACAGAATCTTTTTGTAAGCCTTTTCTAGCTCCTTTAGCGCTGGATACAAAATTTCTGGCACATACTGCCCACCAAAAGCGTGGAAATCACCCTTATCCTCTCCAAAAAAACCTTTTTTTGATTTTAAAAATATTTTTTCTGCCATTTGTTTTCTTTATAATTTTTTGTGCCATTATATCTAATCCAAACTCAAATTTCTTTTTAAAAAAATAATAGTATAATTAAAAATTTAATTTTTAAAACTAATTTTTAAAGAAATGTTATGTTTAAGTTTTTAAATCTCAATCAAAAAGGCTATGATTCGGCTTTGGAATTCTGCAAGATTCCGGCTTCCAAGCTTACACCTTTAATGCTTTGTGAAACTTTCAGTGCTCCTGTATTGCTTGAATCGGCATTTTTAAAAAGTGGAAAAGGACGCTTCTCTATTCTTATTTTAGAAGAAGCCTTTAGAGTTACAAAAGATAATCAAGAAACCTCCTTGCTTTTTTTGGATTCTAAGCACATTCTCCCCAAGCAACCTTTTTTGAAAACCTTAGAATCCCTAAGAAACCTTGCTCCAAACCCCAAAGATTCTAGCTTTGATTCTGCACTACCTAGCGATTTACCTTTACCGCTTGGAGGAGTAGGATATTTGGGATATGAATTTTTTAGCGAGATTGAATCGCTTAGCTTTAATAATCCCCCCCTTTATGATTGCTATGATAATGCCTTTATTTTTGGGCGTGATTTTGCTATTTTTGATCACTTTTATGAATCGCTTTATCTCATTAGTGTCGCCTATGATCAAGAGACACAATCCCATAACCTAAAAAATCGCCTTGATAAACTTATCCAAAAGCTAGAAAATATTCAACAAAAACAAGAATCTCCGCAAAATTATCATTCAAAAGTTATTTCTAGCGATAAGCAATCCTATTACACTCATATGGTTACCTTCCTTAAAGATGAAATCTACAAAGGCAATCTCTTGCAATGTGTCCCAAGCCAAAGTATGCAAATACAAAGCGACTTACCACCACTAAAAGCTTATCAGAATCTACGCACTAATAATCCAAGCCCTTATATGTATTATTACAATTTTGGGCATTTTCAAATTATTGGTAGCTCCCCTGAAGTGTTAGTTAAAGTTGAAAAAATTGATGATAAAAAAGCCAAAATCACTCTTCGCCCTATAGCTGGAACTCGCAAAAGAGGAAACAATCAGATTCAAGATTTGCAATTAGAAGAAGAATTAAAAAATAATCCAAAAGAAAATGCTGAACATTTGATGCTCTTAGACTTAGGGCGTAATGATATTGGAAAGGTTGCAATAGGTGGTAGCATAGAAGTTACTCAAGAAAAAGTGATCGAAAAATACGCTAGGGTAATGCACCTTGTCTCTGAAGTAGAGGGTATAATGGATTTACAAATCCATAATAAAAATGATGCTATTTTAGCAACATTTCCTGCTGGAACTGTGAGTGGGGCGCCCAAGATTCAAGCTATTAAAACCATCGAATCTTTAGAAGAACACAAAAGAGCCATTTATTCTGGAGCCATTGGATATTTTACACAAGATGGCGATATGAATTTTGCAATCGCTATCCGAACTGCAGTCTATCAAAAAGGCATTTATTATCTCCAAGCTGGTGCAGGGATTGTTTATGATTCTATCCCCAAAGAAGAATATTTAGAAACCAAAAATAAAATGCTATCTTTAGTGGAAGCCATTATGGAAGAAAATAATGCAAACTAATCCAACACAAAAAGACTTACTTGCCCCTAAAAACACAAAGGAAGTGCTATGATTTTACTCATTGATAATTATGATTCTTTTACTTATAATATTTATCAAGCCTTTAGTCGCTTTAACTATCCCATTAAAGTTTTAAGAAATGATCAAACTAGCTTAGAAGAAATCCAATCACTTAACCCAAGCTACATCATTATAGGACCTGGTCCAAAATCCCCCAAAGATGCGGGAATTAGTATCCAAATTGTGCAACACTTTAAAGGAATCTATCCAATTTTAGGAATCTGCCTTGGGCACCAAGCTATCTTAAGCGCTTTTGGAGTTGAAATCAAAAATGCCAAAAATATTGTGCATGGGAAAGTTGAACCACTCATTCACAATGCCAAAGGGATCTTCCGCCATATTAGTCAAAAAACTCCCATCGCGCGTTATCATTCTCTTGTGGGTAAAAAAGAAGAGATTCCAGATTGTTTTTTGATTAGCGGAATGAGTGAAGATGGCGAAGTTATGGCAGTTGAGCATAAACAATATCATCTTGTAGGATTGCAATTCCACCCTGAATCCATTGGCACAAAAGAAGGCATTAAAATGCTACTTAACTTTTTGCATTACACAAGAGAGCCAATCCCTACAAAAGACTATCTCAAAAAAGTCCTTCACCAAAAATCTCTCAATTTTCAAGAAAGCTATAATCTAATGGATGAACTCACTGAAGGCAACTTAAGTGATGCGCAAATTGGAAGTATTTTAACTAGCCTAGAAATTAAAGGCATTGATGAGTATGAATTAGCAGGTTTTGCATCTGTGCTTAAAAAGAAAGCTGTTAAACTCAACTTAAAAGATAATTTTGACATTCGTTTTGATATGGTCGGCACAGGGGGAAGTGAGGCAAAAACTTTTAATGTCTCCACAACAGCTGCTTTGCTTCTTGCCACACAAGCCCAAAAATCAAACTTTGGAATCATCAAACACGGCAATAGAGCGGTTACTTCTAAAAGTGGTTCGGCTGATTTATTAAATGCACTTGGCATTAATGTAACTATGGATTTTAGCAATGTTAAAACCATTTATGAAAATCTCCACATTACCTTTTTATTTGCCCAAAAATTCCATTCTGCAATGCGTTTTGCAGCCAATGCTCGCTCCTCACTTGGATTTAAAACCGCTTTTAATCTCATAGGCCCCCTAAGTAATCCAAGTCCAATAACCCACCAACTTATCGGAGTTTTTGATAAATCTTACACTGAAATTATGGCAAAAGCCTTAGCAATTTTAGGTGTAAAACGAGCAATGGTTGTGAGCGGACTTGATGGTTATGATGAAATCTCACTTTGTGCGCCAACACAAATTACAGAGTTACAAAACGGAAGCATTAAAACCTATATTTTTAATCCCATTGAAGTGGGATTAGACTTTGTCAATCATTCACTCTTGCAAGGCGGAGATAGTCAAGAAAATTTACAAATCACACTGGATATTTTTAATGCCAAACCCTCTCCCAAGCTTGATTTAGTTGCTTTAAATATGGGCGCTGCATTATACCTTTGCAATCAAGCCCAAAATATCAAAGAAGGTTTTTTTAAAGCCAAAGAAATCATTCAAAGCAAGGAAGTTTTCTCTCTTTTAGAATCTTTTAAAATCCTAAGCAATCAATGCCCCACAAAGGATTAATGATGATTCCAACCATTCTTAAAAAAATTCTCCAAACAAAAGCCAAATATCCCATTTTAAAAACTACAAGAGCAGCTAAACTCACTCCCCCAAAGTTTAGCTTTCCTTTTTTGATTGCCGAGATTAAAAGAGCTAGTCCTTCAGCAGGGGATATTGGAGCGATAAACAGCCCAAAAGATCTAGCTCAAAGCTATCTTGATGGTGGGGCTGGTGCGATTTCTGTCTTATGCGAAAAAGATTTCTTTAAAGGCGATTTAGAGGATTTAAAAGAGACAAAACTAAGCCACGAAAATGCTACCATACTACGCAAAGACTTCATTACTAAGCTTGAGCAAATTCAAGAATCTTATGATTTTGGTGCGGATATGGTGCTTTTAATCGCCGCTATTTTTATTGGCAACAATAATGAAAATGGGGGTTTTGCAAGACTTAAGCAACTTTATGAAGAATCTTTAAAGCTTGGCTTAACCCCATTAATAGAAGTCCATAATGCCAAAGAAGTTGATTTTATCACTCCACTTCAAGCAACTCTTATTGGCATCAATTCACGCGATTTACACACTTTTACCATTAATAAAATCCAAGCTTACAATCTCTTAAACTACATTCAAAAAACAAATCCACAAAGTAAAATCATCTTTGAATCTTCCATTGAATGTAGTTTTGATGGCTTTGTAGTAGGAAATATTGGCTTTGATGGAATCTTGTGCGGCAGTTATCTTGTGCGCGATTCTACACCCGCACAGACCCTAAAACACCTAAAGAGTGCAATTATTAGCGGAAAACAATCGCCCAATGGTTTTTATCGCAATGTTTTTAAACTCCTTGATTCCAAGCAAGGCTTTTTGAAAATCTGTGGAATCACTTCTAGCAAAGATGCGCTAATGTGCGCTAAAGCTTTAGAATCAAACCTAAACTCACCCCTAGAAAAAATTGCAGCACTAGGATTTATTTTAGTTAAAGATTCTCCCCGATTTACCAACCCAGAAACTATCAAAGAAATCGCCAAAAGTTTGCAAGCTCATCCAAAAATTCTTAGAATTGCTGTGGTTAAAGATGACCAAGAAATGATGCAAATAGCTATTAATCTCTACAAAGAGGGCATTATTGATGCTTTGCAACTCCATGGAGTAAGTCAAAAAAGCTTTGGTAGCATAGATTTAAAAGAAGCAAATTTTGCATTTTATGAAGCTTGGAATGTGGAGAAAGCAGAGGATTTGGGCGATTTTATAAGCCCTTTTGTATTGCTAGATTCCAAAAGCACTCTAGGAGGTGGAAGTGGCAAAAATATTGCGCTTAGCACATTAAAATCACTCCAAGAAAAAACTAGTTGCTATCTCTGTGTAGCTGGTGGAGTGGGAATCTCAAATATTCAAGATTTAAGAAAAATCGGAGTTAAAATGTTTGATGTTAATTCTAGTCTAGAATCAACTACAGGTAAAAAGGATCAGCAAAAAATCTCTGAATTCTTAAAAGCCTTTGTGCTATAAAAAACAATCTTGATTTTATTTTAAGATTTTAAACTTATAAAATTTATGTTAAAATGATAGTTTGGAATTCAATTTTTGAGGCTATATAATGAAAACACTCACGCTTGCAAGCATCTATGAAACCCAAGGTCATCGTTATGAAGCCGCTCAAATTTATAAAACTATCTTGCAAGAAAACCCCAATAACACTGAAGCAAAAGTGGCGCTAAAGCGCCTAACAAGTAATCGCAAAAGCTATGGCAAAGCTGATGAGAATATGCTTAATCTTTTTATCCAAATGGATTCTAAAATTGAATTTAATGAATTTGAAAGGTGGTTATTGCAATTATGGAATTAAAAGAGGCAATTTTAAAAACTCTAGCAGAGATTGACTTAGATGCAGAATCTACAATTTCACTTGAAGAAAAGCCAGAAAGAGATGCTCTTTTAGATATTATAGCAGCCGAAGAAGCAAAAAAAGAATCGCCCACAACTCCTGCTTCTTATGAAAGAAAAATCCAAAAGCTTGATTTAAAAAACCACAAAGAACTCAAGGAACTTCTTATTAAGTATTATTCTGAAGAAGAAAAATTTTTAAATAATCTACAAGATAGGATTCTTGTCTTATTTGAAGGATTGCAATCACCCAATAATCGAAATATTGAAGAAAAAGTCGATATGATTCTTAATTTTTTAGAATTTACTTTAGCCATCATCGATGAAAAAAAGAATCAAAAATGAAAAAAATTTTTTCATTTACTTTTGATTTACTCTATTATTTTATAATTTCATCGTCTCAAGCGGGATGGCTTGAGATACAAATGTTCCGCACAACATTAGTTAGAGTTTTTCATCCGTTTCTCCTTTGTGAAGAGAATTTATTTTTAATTAGAGATATTTATTCTAGTGGGTGTTTTCCTGAATTTTTATTCAACCCCCTAAAATACCCAATCCTCCTTTTTGTAAGGAAAACACCATGCTAGAAATTTTAATGATTGAGGATGACTTAGAATTAGCAACTATTCTTAGCGAATACCTCAAAGCCCATGATATTAATGTAACAAACTATGATGAACCCTATACGGGTATGAGTGCAATTAACACTCGACATTTTGACCTCCTTCTTTTAGATTTAACACTCCCTAACCTAGATGGGCTTGAGGTTTGCAAGAAAGTTGCTAAAGAAAAGCACATCCCCATTATCATCTCTTCTGCTAGACACGATATAGATGACCGAGTCTTAGGATTAGAATATGGTGCGGATGACTACATACCAAAACCCTATGATCCAAAAGAACTTGTAGCGCGAATCCATAGTGTTTTACGCCGATATAAAACAACTAAAGAACCTAATTCTACTGAAATCATTTGCCCTCCTTTCTTGCTTAACAAAAGTAGTCGAGAAATTTTTCTTGACAATACTCCACTAGATTTAACCAAAGCAGAATACGAGATTTTAAGCTTTATGATAGAAAACAAAAATCAAGCATTAACGCGCGATTCTATTGCAGCACATTCTGATTCAATTAGTCCAGATAGCACCAACAAAAGCATTGATGTGATTATGGGCAGATTACGCGCTAAAATTGAAAAGGAAGGTAAAAAGTATATTTTTTCTATTCGCGGAATCGGTTACAAATTCCAAACTAAAGACAATGAATAAAAACTCAATCATCGTAAAGATTACTATTCTTTTTTTAATTGCCATTATTGGCTTAAGTGCTTTTTCTTATTATTTTATTCGTGAAGAAATCGACAAAAAAACCTATGAAAATCAACTCAAATACACTCAATTCCTAGCTACCATCAATCAGCTTGTGCGCTTTGGGGGCAACATTGCCTTGATTGAAAAATACCTTGATGAATTGGCTTTAGTCCAAATTGACAACACAGAATTTCTCAAGCGCTTTGAGAATCATATTTCACCAAATTTTAACCAAGGAGTGATTGTAAAAATTATCAAAGAAAAAAAAGGGATTTATTTGTTTTTACAAACCCCAAATGGTTGGCGAGTTTATGGAGATATTCATTTTAATAGGCTTTTTAACTACTATATCATTACTTTTATTGCTTTTATTATCGTTGTTTTTCTTTTTGTGCTTGTTATTCGCAGTCTCTTACCTCTCAAAACACTCCAAAAGGAAATAAGAAAATTTGCCAATGGACAAACAGACATTCATTGCAAAATCAATCAAAATGATGAAATTGGAGAATTAGCGCAAGAATTTGATAATGCCGTTAAAAAAATCAATGCCCTAAACCAATCTAGACATCTCTTTTTGCGCTCCATTATGCACGAGCTAAAAACCCCTATCACCAAAGGAAGAATTACTGCTGAAATGATTGATAACACACTTTATAAAGAGCGTTTGTGTTCAGTGTTTGAGCGACTTAATTCGCTAATTAATGAGTTTGCAAAAATTGAAGAATTAAGCTCTCGCAATTACTGCCTCAATAAATGCAATATCTCACTTAAGGAAGTTTTGGATAAAGTTTTTGAAATGCTACTTTTAGACAAAGAACAAATTTCCACACTTTTTATCTTTCCCAAAGAAGAATGTTTTTTATATGCCGATTTTGAAATGATTGCCCTAGTAATTAAAAATCTCATTGATAATGCTATTAAATATAAAACACAAGGACAAATTGAAATCTATATTCAAGACAAAAATTTAGGAATCAAAAACTATGGAATGCCACTACCTTATAGTTTGCAAGATCACTCTAAGCCTTTTTTTAAAGATTCTAAATCCAATACAAGTGGCTTAGGACTTGGGATTTATATCATCAAAAGCACACTAGAATCACAAGGATTAGAACTAGAATATTTTTACAAAGAAAATCAGAATAATTTTATAGTAAAAGGGGTAATATCCCATAAAACTTTAAAAGGATAATTATGTTCAAGCGATTAAGACGTATGCGACTAAACCCAAACATTCGAGAAATGCTAACACAAACAACCTTGCATAAAAAAGATTTTAT
This sequence comes from Helicobacter colisuis, assembly GCF_023646285.1. Taxonomy (NCBI): domain Bacteria; kingdom Pseudomonadati; phylum Campylobacterota; class Epsilonproteobacteria; order Campylobacterales; family Helicobacteraceae; genus Helicobacter; species Helicobacter colisuis. Next base: position 50,534 of record NZ_JAMOKX010000007.1, read on the forward strand.
CTATCCGCTTTTTATCACGCATGGTAAAAATATCAGAAATCCAATAGAATCTATGCCGGATGTTTTTCAGCTTAGCATTGATGAAGCCCTAAAAGAGTGTGAGGCTCTACAAAATCTTGGGATTTTTTCAATCATTCTTTTTGGGATTCCAAAAATCAAAGATAGCATCGGTAGCGAAGCCCTAAGCCCAGAAGGAATTATCGCACAAGCCACAAGAGCCATTAAAGAAAAATTTCCTAATATGCTAGTTTGTGTTGATTTATGTTTTTGTGAATACACCGATCACGGACATTGCGGAATCTTAAACCCAAAACTTAATTCTGTTGATAATGATTTAACCCTAGAAATCCTTAATCAACAAGCCTTGATTCTAGCCCAAAGTGGTGCTGATCTAATCGCGCCTAGTGCTATGATGGATGGAATGATAGTAAGTTTGCGAACTATGCTTGATACTAATGGTTTTAATCACATTCCTTTAATGAGTTATTCTACGAAATTTGCAAGTGGCTATTATGGACCTTTTAGAGATGTGGCACAAAGCACTCCAAGTTTTGGCGATCGAAAAAGCTATCAACAAAACCCTGCAAATCGTCGCGAAGCGATTCTAGAAAGCCTAGAAGATGAGGCGCAAGGCGCGGATATTTTAATGGTTAAACCTGCCCTAGCCTATTTGGATATTGTAAGAGATATCCGAGAGCAAACCTTGTTACCACTAGCTGTTTATAATGTAAGTGGCGAATACGCTATGTTAAAGTTTGCACAGAAAGCAGGAATTATAGATTATGAGCGCGTTTTACTAGAAACAATGATTGGCTTTAAACGCGCTGGAGCAGATATTATCATCACCTATCACGCCAAAGAAATTGCTAATCTAATCTAAACAAAACTAGGGCTTTAGCGCCCTTTACCCTTGCAATCCCCTATTCAACCCTAAAAAGAAATCTCTTTTATACAATTTAGATTCTACAAATAAAATCTCTCGCAACTCCTAAAATAATATTCCCTCCCCTTATAAGAAAATTCCAAACTATAAGCATGCAACATCAATCGCTCTGCCCCAAAATATTCTTTTCTTTTCTGTGCACAAAGTCCAAAATCTTGATTTTCTTCTATAAATTCACTATCCAAATATTCTCTACTCTGCCAATCCTCACAACCATAAAGCGGATCGCCCAAAATCGGAAAACCAATAGAAAAAAGATGAACTCTAATCTGATGCGTTCTGCCTGTTATAGGATAAACTTTTAGCAAAGTATTCTCCCCAAACTCCCCCAAAATTTCAAACTCACTTTTTGCATCTCTAAACCCCAAAAGCCTAGAATCTTTTCTTAGATTCTGCCCTAAAAACACAGAGCGCACACTTAAATCTCCGCCCCTTTCTTGCAAACTAAGTGGCATCAAAAGGCAAAAATCTCCAAAAATCTTGCTAGTTTTACGCATTTTCCCTTTAATAAGCGCTAGATATTTCTTTTTTATGCGATTATTGGCAAACAATTCCCCTAGCTCAACAATACTCTTTTTATGTTTTCCTACCAAAACTAAACCACTTGTTTCTTTGTCGATTCGGTGTATCAAAGAAGCTTCAACCCCAAAATATTCACGCACCTCATCAATCAAGCTATGATGAAAAAACCTTCCTTTTGGGTGAATTAACATTTGAGCAGGTTTGTTAAAAAGAGCAAAATCTTCATTTTCATAAATAGGTTTAAGCCCAATAGAATTGGGCTTAAAAATCCAAACTTCTACTTCCCTTTCTAAGATTTTATTTTTCTCATTATTACCCAGAATCTTGCCTTCATAAACAACTCTGCCCTTATTAATATAGCTTTGAGCTTGTGCCATATTTAAATTAAATTGTCGCATTAAAAACAAATAAGCTTTAATGGGAGTTTGAAAATAAAATTTTTGCTTTATAAAGGGCATTTTGCAACTTTTAAGTGGTCTTATGTTAGGATATTGTAGCACATTTTTAAAGGATTTATAATGGTAGAGCGATACGCAAGAGAAGAGATGAAAAAGCTTTGGGATATGAATGCGAAATATTCCGCGTGGCTAGAGGTAGAAAAGGCATTGGTTAAGGGGTGGAATACATTAGGACTTATTCCTGATTGCGATTGTAAAAAAATTTGTGAGAATGCGAAGTTTGATATTGCAAGAATTGATGAGATAGAAGCGGTTACTAAGCACGATCTTATTGCTTTTACTACAAGCGTTGCAGAATCTCTAGGCGAAGAATCGCGATGGTTTCATTATGGAATCACCTCTAGTGATACGATTGATACCGCTGTGGCTTTGCAAATGCGCGATTCGCTAAAGATCATCATTGAAGATGTGAAGGCATTGCGTGAAGTGATAAAAAAACGCGCTTATGAACACAAAGATACGCTTATGGTGGGGCGAAGTCACGGAATTCACGGCGAACCTATCACTTTTGGCTTAGTGTGTGCGATATGGTATGATGAGATAGGGCGACACTTGCAGAGTTTAGAATCTACCTTGGAGGTGATTAGCGTAGGCAAGATAAGCGGTGCAATGGGGAATCTCGCCCACACTCCTATAGAGCTCGAAGAGCTTGTATGTGCCAATCTAGGGCTAAAGGCTGCTCCAGCAAGTAATCAAGTTATCCAAAGAGATCGATACGCACGGCTTATGACTGATTTGGCGCTTTTAGCAAGTAGTTGTGAAAAAATTGCTGTTGAAATTAGACATTTGCAACGCACCGAAGTGTATGAGGCAGAGGAGTATTTTAGCCAAGGACAAAAAGGAAGTAGTGCAATGCCACACAAACGCAATCCTGTTTTGTCTGAAAATATCACAGGGCTTTGTCGCGTGATACGCAGTTTTGCACTACCGGCTATGGAAAATGTCGCATTGTGGCACGAGCGAGATATTAGCCACTCAAGTGTGGAGCGATTTATTTTACCTGATGGTTTTATTACGACGGATTTTATGCTTGCGCGCCTTACAAGCTTGATTGATAAGCTTGTCGTGTATCCTAAAAATATGCTAAAAAATCTTAATCTTACAGGTGGCTTGGTTTTTTCTCAAAGAATCTTGCTAGAGCTTCCAAAATGCGGTGTAAGTCGCGAAGATGCTTATAAGATCGTGCAAAGAAATGCGATGAAAGTATGGCAGAGTTTGCAAGAGGGACAACCTGCGCTTAATGCAAAGGGTGAATCGCTTTATTTGCAATATCTTTTGGCAGATTCTGAACTTGTGGGACTTCTTAGCAAGAATGGTGGCAATGGAGAGCAGATTATCCGCGATTGCTTTGAGTTTGCTTACTATACAAAAAATGTGGATTCTATCTTTAAAAGGGTGTTTGGAGAATCGTAAAAGAATCTACAAAAGTAGTGTCAAACTTAAAAGAAAGGTTTTATCAATTAATGATTCAAAAGGAATATGTTAAATTAGCACTAAAACAAAGTGGCGGATTTGCTACCCTAAATCAACTTTATACTCTAACAAATACCAGTAATTGGGGGACAAAAACACCTTTTGCAAGTATTAGGAGGATTTTGCAGACGAACGATGATTTTTTTAAGATAGTTCCAGGACTTTGGGGGCTAAAAGATGCATCACAAGAAATCAAACAAAAATTACATTTTGATTCCAAAGACTCTACTTTTAATCATACTTATTATCAAGGGCTGATAGCTTCCATTGGAAAAATAAGGGGTTTTAGCACTTTTATACCTTCACAAGATAGGAATAAGGTTTTTTTACATACAAACTTAGGAGCAGTTGCAAGTTTGGAGCGTATTTATCCCTTTAGTTATGATAGTATCGTACAAAAGGCCAAATATAGCGATTGTATTTGGTTTAATGAGCGTAAAATGCCATACGCATTTTATGAAGTAGAGCATTCTACAAATATTAAAAATTCTATTAATCGTTTTTATGAGTTGCAAGATTTTAGGGCAAAGTTTTTTATTGTCGCGGATAAAAGGCGTTTAAATGAGTTTAACAAAATTATTTCAGAATCTATCTATAATCCCATCAGAGAATTTGTAAAATTTGCGGATTATGAAAGCATTGCGAAGCAATATGAGAAAGAGAGTCAAAAATATGAAATGGGAATATAGAGCAAAAATAAATACAAGTTGCTTTTATTATGAGTTTCTAAAAGACTTAAATGGTGGTAAGCAAATGCGTGATGTATGGAGCTTTCCAGCCATTGCTCCTTGGGAAAAAAGTTGTGGAAAACATCCTACTCAAAAACCCTTAGCGTTGTTAGTTCGATTACTGCTTATGTCAAGCAATGAAAATTCTCTCATTTGCGATCCTTTTTCAGGATCTAGCACTACAGGAATTGCAGCAAATCTTTTAAATAGAAAATTTGTTGGCATAGAACAAGAAAGCGAGTTTATAGAAATTTCTGTTAAAAGAAAAAAAGAACTAGAACATTATACAGAAAGCATAGAATCTAAAATCAAGGATTTGGCATTCTACAAAAAAACTTTGCTTTAAGTATTTGATAATGTTGGATCTGATAAACACCAAACTCACCATTGATGGCTTAGAATTACTCCAAAGTTTGGGGGATTGTAGCATTGATTTATGTTTTTTTGATCCACAATATCGTGGTGTGCTAGATAAAATGCGCTATGGCAATGAGGGTGAGCGACAAAAGGGGCGTAGTGTCTTGGTGCAAATGTCTGAATCAACGATTATACATTTTATCCAAGAAATTAGCCGAGTTTTAAAGCCTAGCCGCTATCTTATGCTATGGATTGATAAATTTCATCTGTGTGAGGGCGTGAGACCTTGGCTAGATTCTACATCTTTAGAGATTGTGGATCTTATCACTTGGGATAAAATGAAAATGGGTATGGGCTACCGCACAAGAAAACAAAGCGAATATCTACTTATCGTGCAAAAAAAGCCTATTAAAGCAAGGGGGACTTGGAAACTCCATAATATCCGCGATGTGTGTAGCGAAAAAATTCCACAAAACGAGCTAAAAGCACACCCTCATAGCAAACCAAAAACCTTACAAAAAACCCTTATAGAATCTTGCACCAATATCGGAGATTTAGTGTGCGATCCAGCAGCAGGAAGCTTTAGTGTGTTAGAGTGCTGCAAGGAATTAGGGAGAAATTTTATAGGGACAAATCTCACTACAAAATAAGCTTAAATATTAAAATTTAAGCCTTAATTTTTTCTTCTTTTTTAAAAAACGCATATTTTCCTCCACCCATAAAAAACAAGGCAAGGCAAGGCAAAATATACAAGAGTTGATGTTCAATAACCCAACCACCATAAGAATCAAGCGCAAAAATCTCAAATCCATAGACCAAATAAATAGCCATAACCATCGTAAAAGCAACAAGCAAAGCTGCAATTCGCACTTGGTAGCCTACAAGTATCAAAAGGGGTGCCAAAACTTCTCCAACATAAACTCCATACGCCATAATCCCAGGCAATCCTTTTGATTCCAGCATACCCACATAAATATCTGCACCACTAAATATTTTAAACACACCATGAAACAGCATAAGCCCACCCACACAAAGTCTTAAAAGTAATTTTGCTAAATCAGGATTCAACATCATAAAATTCTCCTTACGATAATATTCATTAAACTTAAAATTATAGCATTTATCCCTACAAAAACTACCCTATCTTACAAATTATAATTATTCTAATATTAATAGAACCAAGTATCTTGACTTAGAGTAACTCTCATCTTTTATAATACAATTATCAAAATCAATTAACACGACAAAAAGCTAATTCAACCAAAGCAATAATCTCTTTGAGATTTAATTGATTCACATTAATTAATAGACAAGGAAAATAACTATGCAATCAACAATAATGCAATATGTAACCCTAAACAACGGAATAAAAATGCCAATTTTAGGATTTGGCACATACTCTATCAATGACAGCCATACAATTTTGGAAGCCATTAGCTATGGATATCGCCTCTTTGATACGGCACAAATGTATGGAAATGAGCACAAAGTCGGCACAGCAATAAGAGAAGCTATTGATAAAATTGGAATCAAACGAGAAGATTTCTTTATTACAACTAAGCTATCTAACAATATGAATTTTCAAGAAGCAAAAAAGGGGATAGAGACTAGCCTTAAATCTCTAAATTCTAGCTATATTGATTTAATCTTAATCCATGAGCCCTATCCAAAAGCCAAAGAAATGTATAAAGCCATGGAAACTTATTATAAAGAAGGAAAACTCAAAGCTATTGGAATCTCTAACTTTACACTCCACGCTTTTAAAGAGTTTATCAAAACCTGCGAGATACCTCCTGCAATCAATCAATGTGAGACACATATCTATTATCAACAAGCAGCATTGCTTCAAACAATGAAACCCTATGGAACAATTTTAGAATCTTGGAGTCCTTTTATAGCAGGTAAAGTCTCAAAAAATAAAAATGGTTTTTTTAATGATTCTGCCTTAGAAAAAATCGCCCACAAATACAACAAGAGCATAGCACAAATTGTCTTGCGTTTTTTTACACAACAAGGCATTGTGACTATTCCAAAGGCATCCAAAAAGGAACATATGCAAGAAAATATAGATATTTTCAATTTTAATTTAACTAAAGAGGAAATAAAAACTATCAAAACATTCGATAAAAACGCGACACAATTTAGCTGGGGATATCAATAAAGCCAAAAAGTAATTTTATAATATTTTTAAAATTTTAGTGCTTTTCTCTTGACTTAGAGTAACTCTCATCTTTTATAATACTTTTTTAGAATCAAAAAATATTGAAAATGCATTTTTTAGCACAAACTTTGTTGTATAGATTCTGTCATTTTATTTTGCAAGTTTATTTTGGAGGTTTATATGAATCACCTATTCTTTAAAATATTTCTTTTAGGAATACTTTCAATCTTAGGAGATGCAGCTATGGCACAAGCAAACACACAAACACAATGGGATAAAACCTTTCCCAAAAGCAATAATGTAGAAATACAAAAGGTTACTTTCAAAAATCGCTATGGTATTACTTTAGTTGGAGATCTCTATATACCCAAAAATATATCAAAAGATGCAAAACTTCCTGCCATTGCAATTAGTGGTCCATTTGGAGCAGTCAAAGAACAAGCTTCTGGATTATATGCACAAACCTTAAGCGAACAAGGCTTTATTACTTTGGCATTTGATCCATCTTTTACAGGTGAAAGTGCTCTAGAAAACAAAAACTTACCTCAAAATGTCGCTTCACCTGATATTAATACAGAAGATTTTAGTGCTGCTGTGGATTTTCTATCTAACTATTTAAAAGTGGATTCTAACAAAATAGGTATTTTAGGAATCTGTGGCTTTGGTGGATTTGCCCTTAATGCCGCAGCTATAGATACACGAATCAAAGCAACAGTAACTTCTACAATGTATGATATGACAAGAGTCAATGCAAAAGGCTATAATGACTCAATAGATTCAAAAGCAAGACTAGAACTCAAAAGATCGCTTAATGAACAACGCACAAAAGATTTCAAAAACAACACTTATGCAAAAGCAATAGGTTTGCCTGAAAAATTAAATGGAGATGAACCGCAATTCATTCAAGATTATTATAACTATTATAAAAATAAAGAGAGAGGTTTCCACCCTCGTTCCATTAATTCAAATGGCAATTGGAATCTCACTTCCTCACTTTCCCTTATTAATATGCCCATTTTAGCATATAGCGATGAGATTAATACCCCTGTATTAATGATTCACGGCGATAGAGCACATAGCAGATATTTCACTGAAGATGCATTCAAGAAACTCAAAGGAGGCAATAAGGAACTAATGATTATTAAAGATGCCAATCATGTTGATTTATATGACAATCTAGACAAAATCCCTTTTGCTAAAATCACAGAATTTTTTAAAGAGAATTTGCAGTGAGATTAGTGAGATTTGGGTATCTTTTTGGAGTATTATGTCTTTGTTTTGTCTATGCTGATTCTACCTATATTCAAGGAAACAAAATGATCATTACAATGGAAATTATCAATGAGACTAAACAAAAAGAGAAAACTTTATACATTGAATTAGAAGAAAATGTCGCTTCAAAGGAACTCATTAAACAACTTCCTTTGGAGTTAGAATTTAGTGATTACGCAAACAAAGAAAAGGTAGCTCATTTACCATGCAACCTAAGTGTTAAAAATACGCCAAATTATAATCCACAAATTGGAGATTTTTTCTACTTTTCTCCATGGGGAAACATCGGGATTTTTTATGGCAAACAACCACCCTTTAATGGTTTAGTCTATCTTGGCAAGATTTTACAATCTAACTTGGGAGAAAATGAAATAGAAACTTTAAGAGAAATAAAGCAAGATTTCAAAGCAATCATCAAAGCAAAATAATGCTCATTGATTGCCTTGTTGATTCTTAAAATGCTTCAATGATAACTCTCTAATTTTTTGAAAAATTTCGTCAAAATCCACACCATAAGCCCTACAATCACCAATAGTTGTAAAAAAGTTTGTATCCCCAACATAACGCGGTAACAAATGTAAATGAATATGCTCTGGAATCCCTGCTCCACCTGCTTGCTCTAAATTCATACCCAAATTAATCCCTTGAGCACCAAATTCTTTAAGCAGACCAATCCCTTTTCTTGCACATTTTTGCAAATTTAACCACAAATATTCTTCTAAAAATTCTGGAGAATGCGTATGAAAATGTGGAACGATCAAAAAATGTCCTGGAGTATAGGGGAATTTATTCATCACGCAAAACAAACTCTCATCGCGATAAAAAACACGATTCTGCAAATCCAAATGAGGAGTTTGAGAAATGTTACAAAAGATGCAACCTTCCTTTTGCTTTTCCCTAAAATATCCACTCCTCCAAGGCGCGTATAAATGCTCCATTATTTCCCCTAAATATAACTTGGTGCATCATTGGCAAAAAGAATTAAATCTCCAGCCATTGTTGCGGATTTTAAAATATTTTCCATATTTATCTTATCTTTTAAAATAATTTTTTGTGGTCTATGAATATGCTCTTTTAATACCTTAGAATTAAGTTCTCCTGTAATAATTACTATATCAAACACTCTATCAATAGCCTCTGCCAAAGCAATATTGTTCTCCTTAGAACTCTCCACTAACCCAGGAGTAACAATAACCCTTCTACCATCATACAAAGAAGAAAGTCTAATGGCTTCTAACATTCCATCTAAATTTCCGTTATAGCTATCATCTAAAATCACTTTATCATTAACCATAACTTTACTTAGGCGATGGCTAACCCCTTCCATTCGACAAACTTGTCTAATGATTTTTTCACTTGAGATTCCAAAATCCCTTGCAACTTGAATCGCCGCGCTAATATTTGCAACATTAAAAGCACCTAGAATCTTAGTTTCAAAATCCATTTTTTCACCATTATAAGCCAAAGAAAAACTAGTCCCCTCCAAAGTTGCATCAACATTGGAAATATTTTGAGGATACCAAGTTATATCACCATAAAAATTTTGTGGCGGTGTATTGTCTTTATAATTATAAACTTTTTGTAAATTTGGACTTTGAAGAATTTCATATTTTGCTTTATAAATATTATCCAAACTTTTAAAATACTCAATATGAGCTGGACCAATTTTGCCTATCACTGCAATTTGTGGATTGATTAAATCCACAATTTCCTTAATATCTCCAATTCTCCTTGCTCCTGCCTCTACAATATAAATATCTGTTAAAGAGGAAAGGTTTTGATTAATGTCTGCTATAATTCCCGTTAAAGTATTGACACTTCTTGGAGTGGCATAGACTTTAAACTCATCTTGCAAAACCTGCACCAAAAAATTCTTTAAGCTTGTTTTGCCATAACTTCCTGTAACAGCGATAATAGTAAGATTTGGCATACTTTTTAAAGTTTCTATGGCAATCTTTTTATAACGACTAAGTAAAATCCCCTCTACCAAAGAAGACAAAAATACAGAAATAATCAAAGGCAAAAGATACACAACACGCATCAAAGGAGAAGATTCGCTTCCAAAAAGCAAAAGCTCATTAAAAAGAACAAAAATCAAATAAAGTCCAAAAAATCGCAAAACTCTCCCAGTTAGCACCAATCCTTTACTTAGGCGTAATGCCCAAATAATCAATACAAAAATATATAAATAAAAACCAAAATAAAAATAAACATTTTCTGGGATAAAAACAAAATAAAGCACCGGCACTAAAAAATAAAAAAAGTGCCATCGCTGCTTATGATGCTTAAACAAAACGCGTGAAAGCCTATAATGATACCATTGAAGGTTAATAATCACATAATATCCAAGCGCAATGAGAAAAACCCATCGACTCATCATCATAAAAACATCAATATTCTGCAAAAACAATCCTTACTTTATAAAATTACACAATTTTAACAAAATAAAAATAAATATGATCTCAAATTGATTTTGCTTTAAGATAGAGTTCTTCAATTTTTTGGGCTTGTTTTAAGAAAAAATAGTGATCTCCTGCTAAAGAAAAAAAATATGATTTTTTTATTAAGCTGTGAATCTTCTCTCCACAATCCAAAGGAGTAATATTATCTTCTTTGCCCCAAAAAATAAAGGCTTGATTCTTGAAATTTTCAAAAATTCCACTAAAGTCCTCATCCACAACCTTTTTAAAAGTCTCATACATTACTTGGCTCATTCCAGATACATCACGCGACCGCAGAATCTGGCTAAATATTTGACCCAAAGCTGGAGAAATCTGGTTTAGCTTTTTACTTAGTGCAATTTTCATTCGCACTTTTAGGCTTTTTTTCTTTAAGATTCCCGCGCTACTTAGCAAAATCAATTCTTTTGGATTTAATAAAACCCCAACTTTTCCCCCAAAACTATGTCCAACTATACTAAATTCATCTATTTTCATTTCATTTAATAAAATGCTTAAAATTGCCGCATAATCTTTTGTGTCCAAACTAAATGGAGGATTTTTTGATTTCCCAAATCCAGGCATATCAATATATAAATGCCGAAATTCCTTAAAACTCTCAAAAAAAACTTGCTTCATCAAAGCCTTATTAGATCCCCAACCATGCAAAAAAATCAAAGTTTTTGGCAGATGAAAATTCGCAATCTCAAAAGAAATATCAAAGTTTTGATTCTTGTAAAGAATACTTTTTTGCGCCACTATTTGCCCTTTGCAAATTGAATTTTATGTAAAAATTCATAGCCCACTTTAATTTCTCTTGGTTTGGGTAAATTTCTACTTAACTCTTCTAGGGTACTTCTAAAATCTACAAAAAGATAATTAGCCAAACTTCCAGGTATCGGATTAATCTCATTGAGGAAGCATTGATTATCTTTAACAAAAAAATCACATCGTATTAATGCGCCATCAAACAAATTTCCATAAATCTTGGTAAAATTTTCTTGCAAGGTTTGTTTTAATGATTCTGGTATCTCTGCTTCTTTGGCGCTCTCTGTGCGTGAAAAATCCAAATATTTTTTCTCAAAATCTAAAAATTCTTTTTTTTGTGGCTCTTCGACAAAAGAAAAGCGCATTCCCTCTTTGCTTTTATAGCCGGCAATATTATATTCTTTAATGCCACCAATAAAGGGCTCTATGATAACCTTATCATCATATTCAAAAGCCTCTTGTATTGCATATTCCAATTCTTTTTCTTCATAAACAACAGAAATGCCTATGGAGCTTCCAAGTCTTGCAGGCTTGATAATAAGCGGAAAAGGCAAGGTGATTTTAGGAATAGAATCTTTATGTGCAATTTGATAATCCAAACTTAAAACTCCGCATTCTTTAGCCAACATTTTAGTAAGCTCTTTATCAAAACTTAAAACACACGCTGGATTTCTAGGACCAATGTAATTGATTCTATAAAAATCAAGCAAAGAAGCCACTCCACCATCTTCACCATCACCACCATGAATCAAATTCACCACAACAGGCAAAGGGAGCTTTTTTTCGCCCCATAATGTTTTTTGGTAAAATCCTCCGTTTTTGGGGTAGATTCTTGGCGCTTTTAAATACTCTTTGGAACTAAAAAATTTAGATTGCATCTTATCTTTTGGTATCAAATAAAAAGTATGCGTATCATCTAAAAAAACAAAATGTTCCACATTGCCTAAAAGCTTTTTTAAAGCAATGGCGCTTACAATACTAATTTCGTGCTCATAAGAGCTTCCACCAAATAAAAAACAAAAATTCAAAATCCTATCCTCTATACCGCTAAATTTTTATAAAATCATACCAAAATTTTAATACTCCTACTAATCTCACACTATCTTTTTAGGAATTGTTGGTTGTAAATGCACCAAAATCTCATAAGGAATCGTCCCAAAAGCCTCCGCCCAAGGACTTACATCTTCAAAAATACACAATTCATCACTATCCCCCTGAATACTCAAGCAATCCATAGAAGACCTTGGATAAATTTTAAATCCCTCTTTTGTTTTTAATTCCATTCCTTCCTTTAACCTAAAAAGACCATCTCCATAACCCACATCATAACTAGAGACAAAAGTATCTTCTTTTGTTTCTGAGGCACCACCATAGCCGATTCTACTCCCTTTTTTTAAAAAATAAGTGCTGATTTTTTTAGCCCATAAAGAGGCAATGGGTTTTACATTTAATCCACAAAATCTAGCATCTTGACACAAATAACCATAAAAGGCAATTCCAATTCGAAACAAGTCATCTTGCAATTCTAAAGGCAGACTTTCATTATATCTAACCGCCCTCAAAGCCCCAGAAGAGGAAAAAAAATGAAAACGCGGCTTTTTAAGTGAATATTGATTGCATAATTCCAAAATCTTTTTTTTAACCATCAAAAATTCATCATTTTGTGTATAAAATTCACTACCAAAGTCATCTCCAAAGCCATTGTGGCTAAAAACACCTATTAGCTCCAAATCTTTTTGTATAATAATTTCAAATGCTTTGTTTAGCTGTTGCGGACAAATGCCATTGCGATTCATTCCTGAATTAATCTCTAATTCAATCTTGGTATGCTTAGGATAATGCTCCAAAGCTTCTAAACTCGCTACACAAAAATAGATATTATCCTTTTTTAAACATTCCTGCAAAGCTTCTTTATCCTCTAAACTTTGTGGATAAAGTATTGTGATATGCCAAAACATTGCAGCAATCTTTAAGGCTTCTTTAGCATTTTTTACAAAACAAGTAGTGATTTTAGCTTCTTTTGCAAGTTTTGCTATTTCCTCTAGCCCATGTCCATAGGCATTGTCTTTTAGAACAATTGCGATTTTATGGATATTTTCTTGCCCTATAAACTGAGCGATTTGATGATAATTAGAAAAAAAATGTTGAGAATCAATCTGTAGATATGCCATATCTTATCCCCAAAAGCAAGGGGATAAAACTATGGTTTTGGAAGTTTTGAAATGTAATCTGATACCGCTTCGATATCCGCATCTGTAAATTTAAAGTTTTTCATATTTGCATACATAATTTGCTTAGCACCACCATTATCAGCAGTCCCAGCAGCATAGCCTTTTAATTGTGTAATAAGTTCAGCCTTATCCATGCCACCAATTTTAACATCACCTTTGCTCCCAGGCGCTACTCTTTCCCCATTCACACCATGACAGGCAATACATTTTTTATAAAGTGTTGCACCATCAGCTGCCATCAAATAACCTGTTGCTAATACAAGACTTAGTAAAATCTTTTTCATAAATTTACTCCTCTATCAAAAATTACTTTGCAATCATATCTTTTTTTTATAAAATGAACATAAAATTTACAAATTAATTATTTCATTTTTACGATAATATTGAATTGTTTAAATAAAATTTGAAATCCATATACGAGATAAAAGTCAGAATAAAAAATTATAGTAATATAAAGAATGAAGTGGTGGCTTGAGGCGGAATCGAACCACCGACACGGAGATTTTCAGTCTCCTGCTCTACCGACTGAGCTATCAAGCCTTTTAAGAAAGGGAATTATATAATTTTTTATTTAATTTTTTCTTAAAAACAAGCCTAATGTCTTTAAAAAATCCAAAACATTATAAAATACATTAAACATTAATGCTTAATGTATTCATGGTAAAAAATTTTTGCGTTTCTTTAGCGCTTTGATTTTTGTTTTAAAATCCTGTATCCAAGCCACATCAAAAAAACAACAACAAAGATGCTAACCCAAGTTTCATCTAGCCCAACAGGCTTACTAAAGTCAAAAAAGCCTTCAAACATTATCGTCCTTCCAAAACCTTTTGGCATCGCCCACAAGGCTCATCAGCTTTTTGTGAGATAAACTGCCAACATCTAGGGCATTTATGTCCTTGCGCTCTTAGAATCTTATAATTTTCGCCTCCAAAGGTAAATTCTGCTAACACCTCACCCTTTGTTTCATTCCTCACATTGCTTACCATAAGCCATAGATTTAACTCTGCAAATTCAATCTTTTTTTGTGGAACAGACAAATCCACTTCCAAAGTAGATTTGATTTTCGCATCTTTTTTAAGTATATCAATCTGTTCTAAAAACACTCCACGCAATTCAAGCAATTCATCAAAATTTAAATGCAAACCCTCAAAACTTGGCAATGGTGTATAAAGAATCTCAAAAACATCTCCACCCTTTGTAATTCCACAAGATTCTAAAACTGCCTTACTTTGTGTGTGGCTTAGAGCTTCATTAATTGTATAGGTAAAAATTGGCGCTAAAAGCCCAAAGAGCCTACCACAAATCAATGCCATTACACTTTGAGAAGCTCTGCGTTCTTTGGAGGAAAGGGCATTACAATATAAATTATCCTTACAAATATCCAAATAAATTCCGCTAAGCTCAGTGTTAAGGAAATAAGTTAATTCTTGAATCGCTTTTGAAAATTCATACTCGCCAAAAAGTGTATTTACTCTCTCAAAACACTCTCTAGCACTTTTTAAAATCCACAAATCAATGGGGTTAAAACTTGTAACTTCCAAACTCTCTAAGCCATTAGTATTAGCCAGTAAAAATCGGATAGTATTGCGAATCTTTCTGTAATTCTCTCCCACTTGTTTTAAGATATTGTTAGAGATTCTTTGATCATTTTGATAATCACTCATTGCAACCCAAAGTCGTAAAATCTCACTGCCAAACTCTTTTAAAACTTCTTTGGGAACAATGACGTTACCCTTAGATTTACTCATTTTCTCGCCCTTCTCATCCATTGTAAAACCATGGGTTACAATCGCTTTATAAGGCGCTCTTTCATTAACTGCACAACTAACCAATAAGGAACTATGGAACCAACCCCTATGCTGATCACTTCCTTCCAAATACAAACTTGCAGGATAGCCACCACTTTTATATAGATTACTTTGTAAGACTGCTTTCCAAGTGCTTCCACTATCAAACCAAACATCTAAAATATGATAGATTTTTTCAAAATGCTCAGAATCTTTTTGATATTTTTGTGGCAATAAATCCTTAACTTCCTTATTCCACCACGCATCACAGCCCTCTTTTTCAAAAATTTCTGCAACAAAATCTAAAACTTCACTCTCTAATAGCACCTCTCCGCTACGCTTATCTTTAAAAAAGGCAATAGGCACACCCCAATCTCTTTGCCTTGAAATGCACCAATCAGGACGATTCTCAATCATTGTTCTAATTCTGTTTCTACCATGATCGGGGAAAAATTTTGTTTTATCAATTTCAGCCAATGCTACTTCTCGCAAAGTTTTTCCTTCATTACTAAAAGGCTCATCCATCACAATAAACCACTGCTGAGTTGCCCTAAAAATAATAGGCTGATGAGAACGCCAACAATGGGGATAAGAATGTCTAATCTTAGTATGTCTTAGCAAATTTTTTCCCAATAATTCAAAGATTCTTGGGTGTGTATCAAAGACAAATTTTCCCACAAATTCATCAGGATTGAAAAATAATTTTTCTCTAATTAAGGTTTCATCATAGCAGCCTTTATCATCAACAGGCATTAACATAGGCAAATCATATTTTAATCCAATAAAATAGTCATCTTCTCCGTGTCCAGGGGCAGTATGGACACAACCACTTCCCTCACCACTTGCGACATGTTCTCCTAAAATAATTTTAGAATCTCTACCATTTAATGGATTAATTGCATAAGTATTTTCTAAAATATGCGCTTCAAAAGTTTTTAAAACTTTGTTTTCTACCACATTAAGTGCTGATAGTTTCTCAACTTCTGAATGCAACACAATTTTTCCATCACTAGTTAGCGCATAGGTTTCCTTTGGGTTTAGCGCAATACCGCTGTTAGCAGGAAGCGTCCAAGGAGTTGTAGTCCAAATCACACAATAAGCTTGATCTAATCCTGCTTCTTTAGCGCCAATAGCAGCTAATGCATCTTCCTTTAATGCAAAGGCAACAAAAACCGAATCACTTTCTTTTTCTTCATACTCCACTTCTGCTTCTGCTAAAGCCGTCTGACAAGCCCAGCTCCAATAAACAGGCTTACTGCGCTCCTTTAATAATCCCTTTTTAGCCACTTCGCAAAGAGCTTTATAAATCTCTGATTCAAAAGCAAAATCCATTGTCTTATAAGGATTTTCAAAATCACCCAAGATTCCAAGTTCTAAAAACTCTTTTTTTTGTATCTCCACAAACTCTTGTGCATGTTTGCGACAAAGCTCTCTAATCTTGCCTTTAGATAGAGAATCTTTTTTTTCTTTACCTAGCTTCTTTTCTACTTGTTGCTCAATAGGCAGCCCATGGCAATCCCAACCTGGTGTATAAAAAATCTTTTTACCCTGAAAATAATGATACTTATTGATAATATCTTTTAAGATTTTATTTAATGCGTGTCCAATATGCAAATGTCCATTAGCATAAGGTGGTCCATCGTGTAGATTAAAGCTTTCTTTAGCATTTTCTCTATTTTTTAAAATTCTCTCATAATACTCACTCTTGCCCCATTCTTGATAAATTTTAGGCTCATTTTGAGGCAGATTTCCTCTCATTGGAAAAGTCGTGTTAGGTAGCTCTAAAGTATCCTTATAATCCATTACATTCCCTTAAAAATAAAAATTCTTGGGATTTTACTCCAAATTGCATTAAACAAGGATTATTCTATAAACTAATTACCTTGTTAAAGTCTTTTTAACCATTTTTTTACTAGACTTCAGGTTATGAAAAAAGTCCTATCTTCAAAAATCTCTCTTAGCTTTTTTGCTTTGATTCTTGTTGCTTTAATATTGGCAATCTTGATATTCTCTCCCATAGGGAATTATTTTATCAAAAATGCCATTTTAGCAAAGCTTGAAACACACACTCAAATGCAGTGGAAAAGCCGTAGCTTCAAACTCACGCCAAGCACTATTGCGCTAGAATTTAGCTCCCAAGATGACAAACTCGAACTTTTTTTAAAAGGCGATTATTCACTTTTTTTGCGAACACTAAAAGGGGATTTTTATATTAACTCTAAAGGCTTTCAAACCCTTTTTAATAACAAAACCCTATCTTTTGGAGATAATCAATGGATTGAAGGAAATTTTGAAGGAAATTTTAACCACTACACACTTTATGCCTCAAGCAATCTCTTTCTTTCTCACAGCAATTTAACAGCCACACTTCACTATTTATCACCACAAACTATTAGTCTTAATCTTACCAATGGATCATTAGCTTCCCTTTTAGAAATTTTAAATGAAAAGCCCTATGGTGATGGAATCATTTCTTTAAATGCTAATTTTACTCATCTACAAAAATCCTTTGATGGCACTTTGGATTTGGAAATTGAAGGGGGTAAATTAGATAAGAATCTTTTTTTATCTGAATTTAACCTAGAAATTCCAAACACAAGCTTTATGGGAAAACTTGAATCAACTCTACAACAAAATACTCTAACACATTATTTAAAAATCTATTCTACTATCGGCGATGCCTTTATTAAGGGAGCTACTAATATCCACTCTCTTGCAACTAACACAAATTTTAATATTAATCTCACTAGTCTCTCCCCCCTTTCACCTTTTTTTAAAATTCCACTCAATGGATCTTTTGATGCCAAGGGAATTGCTAAGGGAGATTTTAAAAATATGCTTTTAGATGGAGAAATACAGCTTTCTAGCTCTCCTCTTAATTATAATCTCAACCTAAGAGATCTTAAGCCAAAAACTCTCAAAATCTCTTCAAAGAATCTAAAAGCTCAATCTCTTTTGTTGCTTTTTAACAAAAATCCCTATTTTGAGGGCAATGTTGATTTGGAAGTGGATTTGCGAGATTTCTCACAAGGAATTTCAGGTATTATTTCACTTAACAGCCAAAATCTCTTTATTAATAGCCCTCTTTTAGAAGAAAAAACACAAATTGGATTCCCATCAACTAAATTTACTTTTCATTCACAAATTGAACTTGCTAATGGAAGTGGCATTGTTAATTATCTCTTAGAATCTAATTTCTTAAAACTTCAAGCACAAAAAGGTAATTTAACTTTAAAGCCTTTAAAATTTGAATTCCCAACCACACTAGAAGTTGCCAAACTTCAAAATCTTTCATATCGCAATAAAACTGCCCTTCAAGGCTCTTTAATCACTCAAGGCATTCACACAAAAGATTCTTTTGAACTCCAAGGCACCCTTCATTATAATCAAAACCAAAATCCTTTTTCACTTATGCTAACTCCACAAAACTTTACACTTAGAATCCAGCAAATCCCCTCTAGTCAAATTTATACTCTTTTTGATCAAGCTCCACGCTATTTTAGTGGAATAGGTAATTTTAGCCTTAATAACAATCTTGTTGATCAAATTAATAATATTAATTTTGATATTCACAGCCTTTCATTCCAAACAACGCCGCTACTCCAAGAACTCCAAAGAAAAAGCAAACAAAACTTCGCAAAAGAAAATTTTAATGGTTATATTTATAACACTATTTTGCAAGATGAGATTCTCCAAAGCCGAACCTCTTTGCAATCTAAGCATTTTAAAATTCAATCTCAAAAAATCACCACTAATCTTAACACAAAAGAAATCCAAGGAGATTTCACCATTCAAACCAAAACCAAAGAATCAAAATACACAATCTATGGCAAAACTTCTCATCCAAAAATTAAATCAATAAATTAAACAAAACACTTAAAATTACTTTCATTTAAATTCACTTTTATCTCTTTTTTGTTTAAATTCCGTATTTATTTTACCTACTAAGGCAAATACTATGGAAGATCTAAAACAAACCTATCCTGATTCGCTCCCCTATCACCAAGGCGGAAAACTCGAAGTTATTCCAAGAACTAAAGTGGAAAATGAGCACGATTTATCTCTTGCTTATTCCCCAGGCGTGGCAGTGCCTTGCAAAGAGATACAAAAAGATCCTAATTTAGCTTATGACTATACTTCAAAAGGTAATCTTGTTGCTGTTATTTCAAATGGCACTGCTGTTTTGGGATTAGGTAATATTGGCGCTATCGCAGGAAAGCCAGTTATGGAAGGAAAAGCGGTTTTGTTCAAAAAATTTGCCGACATTAATGCCTTTGATATAGAAATTGATGAAACTAATCCTGATAGATTCATTGAAATTGTTAGAGCCATTGCCCCTACTTTTGGTGGAATTAATTTAGAAGACATTAAAGCGCCTGAATGTTTTTATATTGAAAATCGCCTCAAAGAGATTCTTGATATTCCTATTATGCACGATGATCAACACGGAACTGCAATTATTTCAGTAGCAGGGATTATCAATGGCGCAAAAATTGCCAACAAGAATATTGCAGATTTAAAAGTGGTTGTTTTAGGAGCAGGAGGTGCGGCGATTGCTTGTGCAAAAATCGCACAAAAGCTTGGTGTAAAAGAAATTATTATGTTTGATAGCAAAGGTGCTATCACCACTCACCGCAAAGATTCTCTTAATGGCTTCAAAAAAGATTTTATCGTTGATAAAAAAATCGACACTTACAAAGAAGCTTTAGATGGCGCTGATGTTGTGCTTGGCTTATCAAGAGGTGATATTTTAAGCGCAAAAGACATAGAGGGAATGAACAAAGATCCGATGATCTTTGTTATGAGCAATCCAACCCCAGAAATCGAACCCAAACTTATAAAAGAGGTGCGCCCTGATGCGATTATTGCCACAGGAAGAAGCGATTATCCCAATCAAATCAATAATGTTTTAGGTTTCCCCTATATTTTTAAAGGTGCGCTCAAAGCACACGCAAAAAGCATTAATGAATCAATGAAACTTGCTGCTGCTAATGCCCTAGCACAACTTGCACAAGAAGAGATACCACCAGCTCTAAAAATAGAACTTGAAAAGATTCACCAAAGAAAATTTGAATTTGGCAAAGAATACATTATCCCCTCCCCTTTTGATTGGAGACTCAAAGAATTTGTCTCTAATGCTGTAGCACAAGCTGCTATTGATAGTGGCGTTGCAAGAATCAAGGCTTTGTAATGGAAGAATTTGAATACAAACTTGTAATGTTTGGATTTAGCGCTTTATGTGAAGATTTAGAGGAAGTCCAAAGGCGACTTTCTCTCTACCCCAAAGAGCGCTATGAACTTGAAAATGGCGAAGAATGTTTTTTAATCAATCTAAAGACCAAAGAGCAATTTCCTATCATTTTAGAAAATAATCGCTTCATCATCTTAAAAACTCCAAAAAATCTAGCTTAAAACTTATTTTTAAGCCTTTTTAGCTACAATTCCATCCCTCCAAATAAAGAGTCTTTTTAAATAAATATTACTAAGGAAAAAATTATGAAAAAAGTTTTATTATTAATGAGTGGAGGAATTGATTCAAGCTATTGTGCCTATTTATTACAAAAACAAGGTTATAGCGTTTATGGAATTTATCTTAAACTCCACAACAAAGAAGAAAAGCACGATTACTATACTAAAAATATTGAAAAATGCACACAATCCCTCAATATTCCTTATCAAATCGTTGATGAAAGAGAACTTTTCAAAAAAAGCGTTTATGATTATTTTGTTGATTCTTATAAAAAGGGCTTAACTCCCAATCCTTGCGCAATGTGCAACCCCAATGTAAAGTTTAATATCGCTTTTAAGCTTGCAGAAGATTTGGGCTGTGATTTTGTAGCAACAGGACATTATGCACAAATTAAAAACGGCAGAATCGCTCAAGCTGTCGATACTCACAAAGATCAAAGTTATTTTCTCTTTGGCTTAAAACCAGAATGGATTTCAAGAATCATCTTTCCTCTGGGCGATAAAAAGAAAGAGGAAATCAAGCCTATTGCTTTAAAAGAACTACCTTGGCTTGGGACCTTAGAGACTTACAAAGATTCTCAAGAAATTTGCTTTGTTGAAAATTCTTACATTGATATTTTAAAAAAACATCACAAAACCGAGCAAAAAGGGGATGTCCTTGATTCTAAAGGCAATAAAATTGGCACTCACAAAGGCTATATGCAATACACCATTGGCAAACGCAAAGGCTTCACCATTAAGGGCGCGCTCACTCCTCATTATGTGCTAAAAATTAATCCACAAGACAATACCATTATCGCAGGCAGTAAAGAAGAACTAGCAACCAACAAGGTCCAAGCTCTTAATCTCTCACTGCCTAAAGAATGGTTTCAAGACAATAAGGTTTTTGATTGCGAAGTAAAAATCCGCTACAAAAGCCATAAGATTCCTGCTCAAATTATACTAACAAATAATGGTAATCAAGATATTATCACAGCCAATCTCAAAGAATCTGCCTATGGCATAGCCAATGGTCAAGCCTTGGTTTTATATGATGGCAATGAAGTTTTAGGTGGTGGATTTATTGAGGAATTTTAACCCAATAAATCCTTTTGTATATTTGTTTCAACTTTTCACACTATCTTATCTAAAAATAGCCAAATTATCTAAGAAATAGAATTATAATTACAATCTTTTTCTTTGTTTTAAAGTTATAGGGGTATAATTTACAAATATCAACATAAGAAGGAACAAAATGAAAAACAGAATCGCAGTTGCAACAGACTTCTCACAAAAAAGCCTAATGGCACTCACCAAAGCTATCTATTTAGCCAAAAAACTTCAATACACTTTAGATATTATACATGTCGTCGAGTATTCTATATTTCACAATCCCAAAAAAGACAAAAAGGCAGGAAAAGAAGCCTTAGCAAAATTTCTTACAAGCCATTTCCCAAATCCAGAAGTTGAAATGCAACAATTCTGTTATGTAGGCACAATCTACAAAGAAATCAATCAGCATATTAAAGATCGAGAATGTCGTTTATTATGTGTAGGTGCAACAGGAGAAACCCAACATTTAACCGATATTTTACTAGGTTCTGTCACAAAGCAAATTATCAAAAAATCACCCATTCCGGTTTTGGTAGCCAAAAATGAAACACTACCTGATTACACCAATATTTTTTCGCCCACAGATTTTAGCGAATCTTCTAGCAAGCTTGCCAAAGTTGCTAAAAAATTCTTCCCTACAGCACATCTCATTTTCTACCACATGATTAGTCGCCCTTTTGAAATCCGCCTTGGGCATTATGGCGCAAATGATGAGCAGATCTCAAACTTCAACCAAAATGCAGAAAATAAAACCAAAGAATTAGCCAAGAAATTTCTCAAAAATTTCTCTGAACACAAAAATGAAGTCGTGCTTGATAGCGGTATTCTTTCTTATACTAGACTTCTAAGTGTCGCTGAAAACAAAAATGCTTCACTCATTGCTCTTCCTACTAGCGGAAAAGTAAGTTTTTTCGCATTAGATGTTTTGGAAAACTCCAAGATTGATGTTTTTATTTGGAAACTTTAAGTTTTATGGGTAGATGAAAAATCTCTGCCCTCCACTCTTTCTTAATCACAAAGAACGCCTTGCTTTTTTTCTTTTTTTGCTTGGTGTGTTAATTTGCACATTAGGCTATAAATATTATCAATTCCACACCCTAAAATCCCAAAAATTTCCCCAAATTCAAGCTAGTGTTATTTTGCAATACCAAAAAACAAAAGGACAAAAACGCTACTTTGTTTTGAAGTTAAAAAGCGACTTTGGGACATTTTACACAACTTCTTGGGAGGATTTAAAAAACCTAAAAAATAAAAAAGTCTCTTTAAAGCTTATCTTAGAAAAAGTTAATTTTTGGGATTTTATCAAAGGCTTTTATGCACCAAGTTTTCAACTTGCCTTACTGCAAGAAGAAGACTTTAGAAAGCCTCTTAGAGATTTTATTTTACAACAGCACCAAACGCTTTTAATGGGAGAATACTATCTCTCGCTTTTTTTATCTGATCCCTTGCCGCTGCCTTGGAGAGAACTAGCTCAAAGCTATGGAATCGCACATATTTTTGCCATTTCTGGCTATCATACTGGAATCCTAAGTGCTTTGGGATTTTTAATCTTAGGCTGGATTTACACTCCCTTGCACAAACACTATTTCCCCTATCGGAATCGCTATTTTGATTTAGGCGTTATTGTTTTGTCTTTGCTAATTGGGTATTATTTTCTGCTCACACAATCTCCCTCTTATCTTAGGGCTTTAGCTATGTCTTGCATTGCATTTTTTTTACTTTTTAGGGGCTTGGATATTTTGCGATTAGAATCATTTTTTTGGAGCATTGCAATCCTCCTTGCCTTTTTTCCTTCTTTGATTTTTTCAATCGGATTTTATTTTTCCTGTCTTGGAGTTTTGTATATTTTTTTATTTTTTAAATACTTTAAAATCCCGCATTCTTTTTTGCAAAAATTTCTTTATGGTCTTAGCATTAACATTTCCACTTTTTTTCTTATGGGTATTGTAGTTTATTATTTCTTTCCGCCTTTTTCTCCACTCTCCCTTAGCTCAATCCTGCTTACTCCCCTTTTTAGCTTGTATTATCCTTTTGTTTTTATTGCTCATTTTATTGGTTTTGGGGGATTGCTTGATTCTGTGCTTTTGTGGTGGGTTAGCCTAAAAACACACACGATTATTTTACAACCTAGCTTTTATCTTTTTATATTTTGCAATTTCCTAACGATTCTAGCTATTTTCTACCGCTATGCTTTTTTCGCGCTTTTTTTGCTTAATTTTATTTATTATTTATATGGCATTATTTTGTATTTTAAAATATTATAAGATTCAATTTTTGGAGACAAAAAATATTGACTACCAAAACAAAAATCAATAAAGCTTCAAGCAAGTAAATTTTTGATAGCATAGCACACAATACTTTAGTGTTTTTGTTTAAAATTCACAGATGCAAAAAGCATTGATTCTCATAGTTATGTTTTTTAAATTAATCATGTTTTGCAAACACAGGGGGTAAAAATGAAAAAGGTATTTATTTTATTTTGTATGTTAGTTAGTTTAGCTTTCGCTTCTGATAGCTCATTTGATGAAGTGCTAACAAAAGCCAAACAGGGAGATGCTGAGGCGCAATTTTATCTAGGTGTTATGTATGCAGAAGGACAAGGTGTAAGACAGGATTATAAAAAGGCATTTGAATGGCTTAGCAAAGCAGCTAATCAAGGACTTGCTAAGGCTCAATATAATCTAGGTGTTATGTATGAAAAGGGACATGGCGTAAAACAGGATTACGAAAAGGCAGCTGAATGGTTTAGCAAGGCAGCCAAGCAGGGACTTGCTGAGGCGCAATATAATCTAGGTGTTATGTATGATAGGGGATATGGCGTAAGACAAGATTATAAAAAGGCATTTGAGTGGTATAGCAAAGCAGCTAATCAGGGACTTGCTGAGGCGCAATATAATCTAGGTGTTATGTATGAAAAGGGACATGGCGTAAGACAAGATTATAAAAAGGCATTTGAGTGGTATAGCAAAGCAGCTAATCAGGGACTTGCTGAGGCGCAATTTTATCTAGGTCTTATGTATGTAGACGGACAAGGTGTAAGACAAGATTATAAAAAAGCATTTGAATGGTATAGTAAGGCAGCTAATCAGGGAGATGCTGAGGCGCAATATAATCTAGGTGTTATGTATGCAGAAGGACAAGGTGTAAGACAGGATTATAAAAAGGCAGCTGAATGGTTTAGCAAGGCAGCTAATCAGGGAGATGCTAAGGCTCAATATAATCTAGGTGTTATGTATGATAGGGGATATGGCGTAAAGCAAGATTATAAAAAGGCATTTGAGTGGTATAGCAAGGCAGCTAATCAGGGATATGCTAATGCTCAAAATAATCTAGGTGTTATGTATGCAAATGGACAAGGCGTAAGACAAGATTATAAAAAGGCATTTGAGTGGTATAGCAAGGCAGCTAATCAGGGAGATGCTAATACTCAATATAATCTAGGTTTTATGTATGCAAATGGACAAGGCGTAAGACAAGATTTAAAAAAAGCAAAAGAATATTTTGGTCTTTCTTGTGACTCTGGATTGCAACTTGGTTGTGATGCATATAGGGAATTAAATGAGCGAGGAATATAAAAAGAGAGATAAACTCTCTCTTGTTTATATTGCAATTTCCTAACGATTCTAGCTATTTTCTACCGCTATGCCTTTTTTTCACTTTTTTTGCTTAATTTTATTTATTATTTATATGGCATTATTTTGTATTTTAAAATATTATAAGATTCAATTTTTACACATTAAAAAATTCTATTTGGTTTTTTTTCTAAAATCGGTTAAAATTCCTAGATTATTTTAACCATACAAAGGAAGATTGTGAATGAATTAATTTCAAAAATTAGCAAAGGGATTTTTGCTATTTTGCCCTTTTTATTGCTATTTTGGATTTTTTCTTTTGTTTATGACTTTTGCGCTGCGATTTTTTATTCTATTTTTGGAATCACTAATGCAAATTTAGCCGTTACGCTTTTTATCTTCGCAATTAGTCTTGCTTTGCTCTATTATATTGGGCGTTTGGTGGATAAAAATAAGGAATTTTTACTCATTAGGATAACAGAAATCATCATCGGCAAAATTCCTGTGGTCAAAAGCATTTATTCTGGAATCAAAGAAGTTTTAAATATTTTTTCTGGAAAAAATAAAGAGGGTTATTTGGGTGTAGCCTATGTTGATGTAGGAAATATGGAGCTTATGGGATTTATCACCAAAGAAGATGGGGAGCATTACTGGGTTTTTATCCCCACTACTCCCAATCCCACTTCAGGCTTTATCCTAAGAATCCACAAAAATAATATAAGAATGTCAGATTTATCAGTCAGCGATGGTTTTAAAAAGATTATTTCTTTGGGAGTTAAGTAGTGTTGCAAAAAATAAAAGACTTTAGCGAACTTGTCATGTTTCAGCATAGCATTTTTTCTATGCCCTTTATTTTCATTGCAATGCTAACTGCTGCACAGGGCTGGTTTGGCTGGAAACTGTTTGCATTTGGTGTAATTGCAAGCATTAGTGCAAGGAATTTTGCAATGGCATTTAATCGCTATGCAGATAGAAAGTTTGATAGCACAAATCCACGCACCAAGAACCGCCCAAGTGTAGATGGCAGAATCTCGCCTTTTGCGATGCTTATTTTTATTTTAACGAACGCGTTAATTTTTATTTTTATGGGTTGGCTTATTAATCCTTTGTGTTTTTATCTTTCTTTTCCGATTCTGCTTATTTTAGCAAGCTATTCTTTGATGAAGCGATTAACCTCAGCAGCACATTTGGTTTTAGGACTTTCACTTGGATTAGCACCTATTGCTGGGGTAGCTGCTGTTAGTGGAGAGATTCCACTATGGAGCGTTTGGCTTTGCTGTGGTGTTTTATTTTGGGTAGCAGGATTTGATTTGCTTTATGCCCTGCAAGATATTGAACACGATAAAAAAGAAGGCTTATATTCTATCCCAAGTGCTTTTGGGGTGCAAAATACACTTTGGATTTCGAGGTTTTTTCATCTTTTAACACTATTTTTTTGGGCATTATATATTATTAGTTCAGATTCTGGTGTTTTTATGTGGATTGGACTTTTGGTTTCAACAATAGCGCTTGGTTATGAACAATTCCTAGTTTCAAGGAATTTTCAAAATATCTCCAAGGCTTTTTTTGTTGTCAATGGTTATTTAGGAATCGTATTTTTTGGTTTTTGTATTTTAGATTTGATTTTTAGGAATTAAAATGGAAAAAAGTCGCTTAATTAATACCGCTCTTAAAATTCATTATGACACTGCACACAGCAATGCAGAAGAGTTTGCCATTGAATTTAATAAACTCACTCAAAGTGATGAAGATCCAATAGGAGAATGGTTGCGTTTAATGCGCGCCAAAAAGGGAAACTTTGACAATGAAAACACGATTGTTTTAGAGCTTTTGGTTGAAATTTATCGCAAGATTGAATTATTAGAACACAAGATTCAAGGCGAGACTAAAACTTATGTTCCTTTAAGTAATGAAGGGCTAATTACCACCATTGGACATAGTTGCTTTAGAATAAAGGATTCTACTTTACAAGAAAATACACTTTATTATGGTAGAGTAGAATTACCCACTTTCCCCACTCGCATTATTCCTATTTATTTTATTTTTAACACAAATTTAGCATTGGTAGAAAAAATTCACGCACGCGATGAAAATGAATGGGATAGTTATGTTGCTTCAAAAGAAAGGGCACTTATTCGCTCTATTAGATCCAGCAAAGGGGTTAATAATGCTTAATGATGAAAATATTATGCTTTGGATTGTGATTGGAATTGCAGCGGTTTTTATCCTTTTTGCGCTTTATCTTTACTTTAAAGAAAGAGAAAATACTAAGCGTTTTAATCGCTATGGACATTCTATTGAAGAACTAAACAAAGAAGTCTATCGCCTACAAAAAAAGTTAAAAGATTATGAGAATCACTTAGAAAAATTTCAACAATCACTCAAACAGCAAATCTATCAAGAAACGCGCTTAGAGATGAAAAATGTCCTTGATTCCAATCTTTTTGCACAAATCTCTCCACTCAAATCCACCTTACAAACACTTCAAGAAGAATGGAGGGATTACCAAGAAAAAATAGACAATAAAACAATTATTTTAGAAGAGAGAATTAAAGAGTTTGCCTACACTCCAAGCAATCCAACCAACATTGATGAGGGAAGGATTATTTCAATGTATAAAGATGGTTGGAGTGTTGATTCAATTGCTAAAGAATTACGAGTTGGCAAGGGTGAAGTAGAATTCACTTTAAAATTTGCTAATTTAGATTAAAAAGGATTTTAATGCTATTACGCGTTCCTGCCACAAGTGCTAATTTAGGACCAGGATTTGATAGCTTAGGACTTGCTTTAGAGCTTTATAACTATTTTAGCTTAAAGCCCTCCAAGTTTGCTTCTATCCAAATCCATGGAGAAGGTTCTAAAAATCCAAAATTACGAATTGATAATGTTTTTGTTAAGATTTTTAATGAGCAACTTAAAAAACTTATTGGACAGACCATTCCTTTTAAATTCACTTTTGAAAATTCAATCCCTATTTCAAGGGGTTTAGGAAGTAGTTCAGCTGTTATTATTGGTGCTATTAGTGCTGCTTTTAAAGTCGCACAAATTCCACTAGATAAGCAAAAGATTCTTGATATTGCACTGCGTTATGAATCCCATCCAGACAATATCACTCCTGCTTGCATGGGAGGGTTTAATGCTTGTATGCTTTCTCGCAATCAAGTGCGTTTTATCAAAAAAAATCTACCAAGTAGCATTGAAGCAGTTATTGTAATACCCAATCAATCCATATCCACGCATTTATCGCGCAAAACTCTCCCCCAAAAATACTCCCAAAAAGATGCTATTTTTAATCTTTCGCACTCCACACTTTTAGCTAGTGCATTTTTTGAAGAAAAATGGGACTTATTAAGGGAGGCAAGTATGGATAGATTCCATCAATTTTTTAGAATGAAGCAGATTCCCATTCTTTTTGAAGTGCAAAAAACCGCACTAAATAATGGAGCTTTAATGAGCACCCTATCAGGAAGTGGTTCAACCTTTTTTAATCTCTGCTTTAAAGAAGACACGCAAACTCTCAAAAAAGTTCTTAGTGATAAATTCTCAAGGTTAAAGGTTTTGTCCTTAAAATTTGATAACTTTGGGGTAGTTTTTGATGATGAATTTAAGTTCTAGTTTGTTATAATAAGAGTTTTTATGTCTAATCCAATTAGAATGTGTGTGGTTTGCAGGGAAAGATTTGAGCAAAAGCAACTTATCCGTTTGCAGTATAGAGATTTAAAGCTTAGTCTTTTTAATGGGCAAGGGAGAAGTTTTTATATTTGCAAAAATTGCCAAAATAACCCAAAACTTTTCAATTCTATCGCTAGAGTTTGCAAAATCGACAAAAAACACAAAGAAATTTTACAAGAATCATTAAAGGAGATTTTTATATAATGGAGAAAATCCGCATTAGTCAAATCGCTAAAGAAATTGGGAAAACCAGCAAAGAAATTCTACAAAAAGCACAAGAGTTAGGATTTGAAGCAAAAACCGCTTCTAGTGCCGTAACAACCGAACAAGCAGAAGAATTATACAATTATGTTTTATCAGGCAAAAGTATAGAAACCAAAGCAGTAAAAACCGAAGCTAAAGCAACAAAAAAAGAAACAAAGACTAAAAAAACCACCAGAGAATCAAGCACCAAAAAAACCACTACTAAAGCAACAGCTAAAACTACTACCAAAACTGCCAAAGAAACCTCAACCTCAAAAGAGAAAAAAACCAAAGAGGTTACTCCAAAAGAAAATATAGAAATCACAAAAACTCTAGAATCTCCAAAAGAAACTACACCTACAAATGAAGCTCAATCCACAACAATAAACACACAAGATAACTCAACAATCAAGCGCACGGGTTTGCGTATTGTCAAGAAAAATAATCCAAAAAACGAAACCCAAGAAGAACTAGCTAAATCCCAAGAAGACAAAAAAGAACCTGCCAAAACTTTACAAGATTTATTAGGCAATCTAGATAATGAACATTCTGAAAAAAGGGAAAAAAGAAAGAAAAAAGAAAAGGCTTCACTTGTTTCTAAAAAGCAAAATCAGCACAAAATGGATTTATTAGATAATCGTGAATTCCAAAATTCTGATGAAGATGAAGAAGAGGGGATTATTTTATTTGATCTAAGTGTTCAAGATGAAGTGGATATGGATGAAGAAGAAAATGAGAAAAAAGCCACCACAGAGCGAATCAAGATTCAACGCCACAATCCTTTTATGGAGCAAGGTAGCACACGCCGATCAAGTCGTAAAAAAGCGCCAAAACCACAAAAAACACAAGAAGTTGTGCAAGGCGTTGTTACTATTCCAGAAGAAATTAGAGCTTATGAGTTTGCAGAAAAAATTGGTCGTAGCACAGGCGATGTGATTAAAGTTCTCTTTAGTCTTGGAATGATGGTAACAAAAAATGACTTTTTAGAAAAAGATGCTATTGAGATTCTGGCTGAAGAATTTGGAATCCAAATTGAGCTACAAAATACAGCTCAAGAGCTTGACTACACACAGCTTCATGAAGATGAAGATGATTCTAAAGACCTTATAGAGCGCGCTCCAGTAGTTACTATTATGGGGCATGTTGACCATGGTAAAACTTCATTACTTGATTATATTAGAAATACCAAAATTGCTTCAGGAGAAGCAGGTGGAATCACGCAGCACATCGGAGCTTACACAATTACTAAAAATAATAAGCAAATTACTTTTATTGACACTCCAGGACACGAAGCTTTTAGTGAAATGCGTGCAAGGGGTGCTTCAGTAACCGATATTGCCATTATTGTTATTGCAGCTGATGATGGAATCAAGCCTCAAACTATTGAAGCACTAAACCACGCAAAAGCAGCAAATGCGCCTATTATCATTGCAGTAAATAAAATTGATAAGCCTGAAGCCAACACTGATAAGGTCAAAGCTGAAGCAGCCGAGCTTGGATTTACTCCGCTAGAGTGGGGAGGTGAATATGAATTTGTGCATATTTCTGCCAGAACAGGTGAAGGGATTGATGATTTATTAGAGACTATTTTACTCCAAGCTGAAATCTTAGAACTAAAAGCCAATCCAAACAAACCTGCTCGCGCTGTTGTCATTGAAAGTAGCTTAGAAAAAGGTAAAGGACCTGTTGCTACTCTCATCGTGCAAAATGGAACACTCAAAATAGGCGATAGCATTATTGCTGATACAGCCTATGGAAGAGTTAGAGCAATCAGCGATGATTTAGGCAAAAATATCACCACCATTGCTCCTTCTGGAGTGGGTGTAATCACTGGATTAAATGAAGTTCCACCTGCTGGTTCTGTTCTCTTAGCAGTAGAAAATGATAATATCGCGCGCGATTATGCACAAAAACGAGCTACACACTTGCGACAAAAAGAACTTTCACATTCAACAAAAGTTTCTTTTGATGAGCTTAGCTCTATGGTAGCACAAGGACAACTAAAAAATTTACCTGTTATTATCAAAACAGACACACAAGGAAGTTTAGAAGCCATTAAAGGCAGCCTAGAAAAACTCCAAAACGAAGAAGTAAAAGTCAATATTATCCACAAAGGTGTGGGTGGAATCACCGAAAGTGATATTACACTAGCTGCTGCAAGTAGCAATTGTGTGATTTTAGGCTTCAATGTGCGCCCTACAGGTAGCGTAAAAAATAAAGCCAAGGAGCTTGGAATTGAGATTAAAACTTACTCGATTATTTATGCGCTTATTGATGACATTAAAGCCTTACTTGGTGGCTTACTCTCTCCAGTCTTTGAAGAAGAAAATACCGGACAAGCTGAAGTAAGGGAAACATTTAATATTGCAAAAGTTGGAACTATTGCGGGTTGTTTTGTTAGCGATGGGGTAATACAAAGAGGCATCAAAGTCCGCTTAATCCGCAATGGCGTAGTAATCCACACAGGCAATATTGCCTCGCTTAAAAGATTCAAAGATGATGCAAGAGAAGTGCAAAAAGGGTTTGAATGCGGAATTATGCTGGAAAATTATAATGATATTCAAGTGGGTGATGTGTTTGAAACTTATAAAGAGGTCGCAAAGCAAAGGACTTTTTAATCTATGAAAAATATTAAACTAGAGCGCACACAATCACTTTTAAAAGAATTGATTCCAATGGCACTAGCCAATCTTAATGACACACGGCTTAATTCACTTAATGTGGTTGAAGTAAAATGTTCTAAGGGTAAATATTCTGCGCAAGTTTTCTTAGAATCCTCTTTTTTGACCACACACGAACAAGCAGAAATACTCAATCAACTCAAAAAAGCCAGAAATCTTATCAAAGAATATTGTTTAGAAGAGACAGGCTGGTTTAGATGTCCTGATTTTCAATTCTTTTTTGATGATTCTTTGGAGAGAGAAAATCGCCTTGATAAAATCTTTCACACCATTGCCCTAGAAAAAGAAAAAAGGAACAATAATGTTAATTAACCAAGATTTACAAATAAAAATTCAAAAACTTATTGAAAGTTTTGATTGCAAACTCTATGATATTGCAACACTCAAAGAAAATGATAATCAAATTTTACGAATTTTTGTAACCAAAAAGCCCCCAATTAGCCTTGATGATTGCCAAGAAATCAGCCTTGCACTTTCACCGCTTTTGGATGTTGAAATCCCTGAATCAAAAAGCTATTTTTTAGAAGTAAGTTCTCCAGGCATTGAACGCGCATTAAAAACCAAAGAACACTTCTGCGATGCTATTGGAGAACTCTTAAAGATAAAAACTTTTGCCAAAGAAGAATTTAAAGGTAAGCTTTTAGCTGTTAATGGCGACAATCTTGAACTTGAAAATGAAATCACCATTCCCCTTGATACGATTAAAAAAGCGCAAACTTATTTTATATGGTAGATGATAATTTTTATTTAGAACTCGCTATCAAGGAAGCTTGGAAAACCCAATGCCAAACTCTACCCAATCCTGCTGTTGGCGCTTTAATCTTAGATTATAATGGCAAGATTCTAGCCCTACAAGCACACCAAGAAGCAGGAAAACCCCACGCTGAAGTCCTAGCACTAAAAGAGGCTTACTTTAATCTCACGCAAGATTCCACTATACTCTCCCTAGAACAATCCACTCAAATACACGAATACTTAAAACAAAAAGCTCATACTCTATTTCTTAATACCACCCTTTATGTTACTTTAGAGCCCTGTATGCATAAAGGCAAAACACCATCGTGTGCAGCGCTTATAGAATCACTAGGGATAAAAAAGCTTATTATTGGCGCAAAAGATCCAAATCCCAAAGCCCAAGGTGGTGCTGAATATTTACAACAAAGGGGATGTAAAATTATCAAAGCTTGGGAGAATAAAGGACTTCAAAAAAGCTCGATAAAAGCCAATGATTTATTATTGCCCTTTAACTTCTTGCAAAAAAAGGGAAATTTTGTGCTTTTTAAATACGCTTGTAGATTAAATGGCAGTATCGATGGAGGGCAAATTAGCTCCAAAGAAACACAAATTTTTATGCATAATCTGCGTTGTAAGCTTGATGAACTCGTTATTTCAGGCAAAAGCGTGTTAATTGATAACCCAATACTTGATTCGCGATCTAATTCTCTGCAAAGCCCAAAAAACCCAAATATAGCCATTCTCACGCACCAAAAAGACTTTCCCCAAACTGCACCCCTTTTTTCTATTCCAAACCGCCAAGTTAGAATCCTGCATTCTCTCTCAGATTTTTCAGGCTTTATAATGTGTGAGGGAGGGACAAACCTACTTCAAAATCTCCTACCTCAAATTGATATGTTGCTCATCTTTTTAAGCCCTACTCTATCCACTTATGATCTAGCGCCTCATTTCAATGCAAGTTTTAAACTCCTTCATAGTCAGCCAATCGGAAATGATCTAGCCCTATGGCTCTTACCAAAGGAAGAGAGCTAATTCATCTCCCAAAAAATAATCCTTAGCGTAGATTCTCTCCGCCTTTTTTTCGACCTTTTTTTCCTTTAATAAAATCTCCAATTCCTTTTTTTTAGTAATTTTATCTTCTAGCACCCCAACACAAGATCTAAACCCAAGAAACAAATGCTCCAAATCCAAATCCCTTTGGCTTAAAATTTCTTGTGTATATTCTGTTTCTTTTAAATACTCCTCAATTTCACAAACCCCATAGCTTCTCACACCAGCTATACAGCCCACACCCCCTGCTCCAACGCCCAAATAATCCTTTTGCTCCCAATAAGCCAAGTTATGCCTAGATTGATAACCACGCGAATAATTGCTTACTTCATATTGCAAGAATCCTGCTTGTCTTAACTCTTCTCTTACAAAATGTCCCATACTTGCAAATCCTGCAAACTCACCGCTAAATTCTTGCTTTTTTTGGATAGAAAATCGACTTCCCTCATCAATGCTTAATTGATAGGCAGAAATGTGATTAATGGGTAGCTTAGAAGCTATTTGTATCTCTTGATTCAAAAGATCTTGATTGCAAAAAGGCGTCCCATAAATCAAATCAATACTAAGATTCTCCAAGCCCACTTTAGTTGCATTATCAATAGATTCAAATACAGAATCCACCCTATGATTTCGCTCTAAAAATCGCAATTTATCAGTAAAAAAACTCTGCACCCCTAGACTTAGGCGATTAACTCCCATTTGCTTTAAATCCCCAATCCACTCCAAACTTAGTGAATTAGGATTAGCTTCAATGTTAATCTCTATATCTTGGATAAAATAAGGTTCTAAAATATTAAAAATATTATGATATTGTTGCGATTTTACCACACTTGGAGTGCCACCGCCAATATAAAGAGAAGTAACTTTAGAAATACTAAAATCAAGCAATTTATTTTGCAAATCCTTAGAGAGTACTTGCATATATTCTTCTTTAAGATGATTCTTATTTGTTTTTGAATTAAACGCACAATATCCACATTTACTATCACAAAAGGGAATGTGCAAATAAACTGCAACTTCCAAATGCATTCCTAAAATATTATTGTAAAAAATTTATCATTACAGATTTGCCCACATATTACTTGATTATTTCTTAAAATAAAATGCTAAAAATAAAAGTGTATTAAAAATGATAGGGCTGCAGTAATGGCAGAGAGGAAGGGATTCGAACCCTCGAAGGCTTGCACCTTACACGCGTTCCAGGCGTGCTCCTTCAACCACTCGGACACCTCTCTAAAAATGAAAGCAAAATTTTACACTATAAAAAATAAGAAAGCATTGAATCCCACAAAGGGATTCTAAAATTATTTAGTTGTCGCCATTTTTCTACGCAAATAAGCAATCTTGCTTTGTAAGGGTAGATTTTTAGGACAAACATCATGACAAGCAAGCAAACTCATACAACCAAACACACCATTATCATCTCCCACTAGCTCGTAATAATCCTCATCGGTGCGTTGATCGTGTGGATCAAGCATAAAGCGCACCACTCGATTTAATCCTGCTGCTCCCACAAAATCTTCACGCATTAGCTTTGTTCCACACGCAGCAATACAACAACCACACTCAATGCATCGATCAAGCTCAAAAATCTCTTGTGCTACTTCTGGCTCAACACGATCTTCAATTTGACTCATATGCTCTTCACTTTTTTCTTGTGCGTGAATCCAACTCTCAACGCGTTTGCTCATACCATTAAACCAATTTCCTGTATCCACAGACAAATCTTTGATAAGTTTGAAGGCAGGAAGTGGCATAAGTGTGATTACACCATCTGGAAAATCTTTTGTTAAAGTTCTACAAGCAAGTCTAGGGCGACCATTTATCATCATTCCACAACTTCCACAAATACCTGCACGACAAACAAAATCAAAACTCAAATCAGGATCATATTGCTCTCTAATCATATTTAAAACAATAAAAATCGTCATCGAATGTGCTTCTTGCAATTTGTATTCTGCAAAATGCGGCTTTGAAATTGCGCTATTTGGATTAAATTTTAAAACCCGAATAGTTAAGGTTCTGTTGCTACTTTCTACTGCTCCACTCATTGTTTATCTCCTATTCTTTGATTGCGTGCTTTGTAATATGGTTGCAATTCAAATGGCATTAATGCCTCTTGAATCTCATAGCGATCTTTGCCTTCTGCTTCCATTTTTGTGCGAATATTGTCAATCTCTTCTTGTCGTCTCAAACTCTCTGGATTTTCAATAATCATTCCCTTAGCTCCATATCCACGGAATCCTGGTGCAATTTCCATTGTGGCAATATCTAATGGCTCATAAGTAACAGTTGGCAAGGTTTGATTAGGATCTTCCCAAGAAGTCAAAGTTCTCTTAAGCCAATTCAAATCATCGCGTTTTGGAAAATCTTCTCGGCTATGTGCTCCCCTAGATTCTGTTCTATCTAAAGCACCTTTTGCAACACAAAGTGCGATTTTTAACATTTTTGGCACACGATAAGCTTCTTCTAATTCTGGATTAGCGTGCATTCTCTTAGTTTTAATGCTAATATTTTTAGAGCGAATATAAAGTTTTTCTAATTCATTAACAGCTTCTTGCAAATGCGATCCATCTCGGAAAATACCAACTTTATCACCCATAATTTGTTTCATTTTGTCTTTGATTTCAAAAACATTTTCTCCATTTTCTCTTGCCAAAATTGATTCAAGATAGGCTTGCTGTTTTTTTAAAAATTCTTCAACAAATTCCGTTTGAATATCCACATAAGTTTGCTGACAACTCTCTGCAAAATAATCTCCAATAATCATACCACTTACCACAGCTTCACTCACTGAGTTCCCACCCAATCGGTTAAATCCGTGTAAATCCCAACAAGCTGCTTCACCTGCTGAAAAAAGTCCTTTTAGGGCACTCTCTCCCTTATGATTAGTGCGGATTCCACCCATACAATAATGTTGCATTGGTTTAACTGGAGCCCACTTTTCAGCTGGATCAATGCCCGCAAAACATTCACAAATTTCTTGGACATCTCTTAAGTTAGTTTCAATATGCTTTCTACCTAAAATAGAAATATCTAACCACAGATGTTCGCCATAAGGAGATTTCACTCCCTTGCCTTCGCGTATTCTTTGGAGCATTCTTCGAGCAACCACATCACGACTTGCAAGTTCTTTTTTCTCGGGCTCATAATCTGGCATAAAGCGGTATCCATCAACATCACGCAATACCCCACCATCTCCACGACAACCTTCTGTCAATAAAATTCCACTTGGGAAAAGTCCTGTTGGGTGGAATTGCACCGCTTCCATGTTGCCAAGTTTTGCAATCCCAGTTTCAAGTGCTATGGCACTTCCTGTTCCTTCGCAAATTACTGCGTTAGTTGTGTCTTTATAGATTCTACCATATCCACCTGTTGCAATCAGTGTTCCTCTTGAAACATAGGCGATGAGTTCTCCTGTGATAAGATCCCTAACAACTGCCCCATAGCATCTACCATCTTTATGGATAATTGCAATTGCCTCTTTTCTATCGTGAATATCAACATTATGCTTCAAAGCTTCATTAGCCACAGCAAAAAGCATTGAATGTCCTGTGGCATCAGCTGTATAACAAGTTCTCCATTTCTTAGTTCCACCAAAATCTCTTGAATGGATTAATCCATGGCGGAATTCTTCTTCTGTAATAGTTGTTTTTTGTGCGTTAATAACTGCTGTTCTATCGCCTTTTTTGATTCTTGTCCAAGGTACCCCCCAAGCAGCTAATTGTCTAATGGCTTTTGGTGCAGTGGTTACAAACATTCTTGCTACCTTTTGATCGCAACCCCAATCGCTTCCCTTTACCGTATCTGCAAAGTGCAAGTCTTCATTATCACCATCACTCATTTTTGAATTACCAAGACTAGCTTGCATACCCCCTTGTGCTGCTGCAGAATGGCTTCGCTTAACAGGAACAAGACTTAAAACAATAGTGCTTAAACCCCTCTCTTGACAGGCTACTGCGGATCTAAGCCCTGCTAATCCTCCACCAATTACCAATGAATCACAATATATTATTTTCATCTAAAAACTCCTATAAACTTTTTCCAAGCGCAATCCAAGTGAAATCCGCTATAAAAGCAATAACTCCAAGAATGATAAAAATTGAGAATATAGCAATTTTGATATTGCGTCTTTTAATATTGCTTTGTGCCGTTGTTGGCGCTTCAAGAGGAACCCATTTAATAATCACACGATATAGTCCAATACTTGCATGCAAAACCATCACTACAAGTAAAACAAGATAAAACTCCGCTAAATTACCTTGAACAAATCTTGCTGCTGAAGTAATCGCATTAATTTCTGTAGAGTTAAATAAAATAGTTACTAAATGAGCACCACCCAAGAAAAACAAAATAAAGCCTGTGAGGAATTGAATCCACCAAAGTGTTGTGTCGCAATGCTTCATTAAGCTTTTATGTGTTTTAAAAACCATAAGTTGTTGAAAATTTGCTGGGAATTTTCTCATTGCCAAAAAAGCATGTGTTACAAAAAATGCACTAATTACAATTACAACCAAAGTAGTGATTATAGGAATGCCTTTTCCAAAAATTAAAGATCCTTCGCTAAAAGCAACTACCGCATTAAATGCTTCAACTCCAAAAAGAATCGACGAAGTAAAACACATATGCAACAAAATAAACACAGCCAAAACTAGACCTGTGATACTTTGCCATTTATCCCAACGCGCTGGATTCTTTCTTTTTTTTCTTTCTGAAGTTATTTTAAGATAACTTTGAATAACGACTTCATCATTTTGCATAAAATCCTCCTAAAAGTAGTAAGTATGCCAAGTGCTAATGTAGCACAACCGCCCTTTATTTTCATAAACCTGGCTAATTATAAAACAAAAAATGAAAAAATTCCATAAATATTTCAACTTTCTTTGATTAATAAAAAATGCTTTAATATTAAATTAGGTAAAAAGTATCGCTCTTGCTTAAAACTAATAAAAGATTAAGTTTTTATAGAATATAAAGAGATTAAAATTATTTAGGAGAAAAAATGCTTCCCTTTAGCGATCAGGAATTATTAAAGCCAGTAGAGATTGTAATTGACAAAGTGCGTCCAATGCTTATTAATGATGGTGGAAATGTAACCTTGCTTAAAATTGAAAATGGTAAAGTTTATGTGCGCTTAGAAGGCGCCTGTAAAGGCTGTCCAAGTAGCTCAAAAACACTTAAATTTGGGATTGAAAGTGCGCTAAAAAATGAAATTCACCCTGATATTGAACTTGTAAATGTAGGTTAATATGCGCTTAATCCAGCAAAGCTCAAAGTATTTAAAAAAGGCTCAAGAATCTTTTAAAAAGGGCGAATATTCAGAATGCCTTGAATTTTGTTCTTTAGCAAGTGGAATTCTCTCTGAAATTCAAGATAATCCTAATTTCGTCGCCAAAAATAAACCTTTTTTGCAAATGCTAACAATGTTAGCTGATATGGCGCTAGATCACAAGGATGAGGCAACAAGTTTATTTGACTATTATCAAATCATTAAAAATTCTAAGACTTCTGATGCGCAACAAGAAATTATCGCGATGATAGAAAATTTTGATAAAAATCTTTTTGCACTTAATCTTGCACTTCAAAGTATTCAAGAAGCCGACATTGATAGAAGCGATGGAATCTTATACAAAGATTTTCAAAAAATAGCCGATGATATTGGCTTTAAGGAAGCTTTTGAGGATTTAATGTTTAGCACCAAAATCATATTCACACACAAGGGAGATTTTTTATTTTTTATGCAAAATCTCGTTGATTATGGATTTAAAGATGTCGCGATGAATTATTTTGAAAATGTTGGCAATATTCTTTTTTTGGATAAAGATTTTCTAAGAATCTATAAGCAGATTCTTAAAGCAGGAGATTATAAATGAAAATTGCACTAGACATTTCTAGGGATTTTAAATTTTTAAGTGATGATTCAAGAGAAGTCTCCAAAGATTGTGCCTTTTTTGTTACGCAAAGCTCCCAAAAATATCTTAAAGAAGTTCAAAAAAAAGGCTGTGAGTTTTTTGTTACCCCCAAAGAATTATCAAGCTATTTAAAATTAGATTTACAATGCATTGGCATTACAGGAACAAATGGAAAAACTACGACTGCTGCAATGATTTATTCTATCCTTTTGGATATGGGCTATAAAGTTGGTTTGCTTGGAACGCGAGGATTTTTTATTAATGGAATCCAAAAACGCCCAAAAGGGCTTACAACTCCCTCCACACTAGAAATTTACACTGCTATCAATGAAGCCAAACAAGAAGGTTGTGAATTTTTTGTTATGGAAGTAAGCTCACACGCTATTGTTCAAAATAGAATCGAGGGCTTAGAGTTCGCGCTAAAAATCCTAACTAACATCACAAGTGATCATTTAGACTATCACAAAACCTTAGAAAATTATATTGCAACTAAAAACTCTTTTTTTGCTAATCCAAATGACAAAAAGCTTATCAACAAAGATGAAAAAAACGCTCAATACTCACTGCAAAATACCCTAACTTATGGAATTGAATCAGCCTCCACTTTTAGCATCAAAGCTTATAGCCTAAAAGGTGGAATCACCGCGCAAATAACCTATGGTAGCCAAGTAGCTACTTTGGATTCTTTGCTCCTTGGCAAACATAATCTCTATAATGC
Organism: Helicobacter colisuis; assembly: GCF_023646285.1. Taxonomy (NCBI): domain Bacteria; kingdom Pseudomonadati; phylum Campylobacterota; class Epsilonproteobacteria; order Campylobacterales; family Helicobacteraceae; genus Helicobacter; species Helicobacter colisuis. The sequence goes on from NZ_JAMOKX010000007.1 coordinate 90,816, forward strand.
ACTAGCCGCCATTGGTGCAGTGCAAATGCTAACCCAAAAACCCCTGCAAGAAATTGCTAATCAATTAGAAAATTTTGGGGGAGTTATGGGGCGTATGCAAATTATCAACCAAAAGCCTCTTATTATCGTTGATTTTGCACACACTGAAGATGGAATGGAGCAAATTTTTCAATCTTTTCTACATCAAAAAATCGCAGTGCTTTTTGGCGCAGGTGGTGATAGAGACAAGACAAAACGACCAAAAATGGGATTTTGTGCAAGCAAATACGCACAAAAAATTTATCTCACAAGCGACAATCCACGCAATGAAGACCCCAAAATTATTATGCAAGAGATTCTAAGTGGAATCCCACACAATAAACTCTCAAGAGTTACCTTAGAAGTCAATCGCTCTTTGGCTATCCAAAAAGCCATTGCTCAACTCAAAGAAGATGAAGTGCTGCTTGTGCTTGGAAAAGGCGATGAAACTTATCAAATTATTGGTGATCGCACCTTACACTTTGATGATTCAGAAGAGATAAAAAAGGCGCTTAAAGCCAAATAAGACTAATCCAAAAACTCTATAATTCCGCGCTTTAAAATAATTTTATTTTGCTTTTCTAAATCTTTCAAAACTCTAGAAACAGCCTCTCTAGCGCTCCCTAGTGCATTGGCAATTTCTCCATGTGTGATATAGAGCCTTTTTTTATCATTCCCATTAGCTTTAAGCGCTTCAAGCAAAAAGTTACAGACTCTTTGGTTTAAAGATTCAAAAGCCAAAGAACTAAGCGAATCAACTACCTTGCTTAATCTCTGCGACACCAAATCTAAGTGAAATTGCTTTGCCTTAGGGTATTTTAAGCTCAACTGATCAAATACTTTACTAGGCAGAATCCACACGCTAGAAGTCTCTATAAACTCCAAATTCACTTCAAAAGTGATATTTTTAAACATACAAGAAGCCGAAAGAATACAATAATCATCTTTATGGAGCACAAAAAGATTAATTTCTTTTGCATAAGAAGAAATAATATAAGCCCTAAGTGCGCCATATTCAATCAAAACTAACCCGCGACACTCATCTTCTCCACTAGCAATTCTCTGTCCTTTTGCAAAGCTCTTAGAATAAACTCTCTTGCAATAAATCTCCCTATCTTCCTTAGAGACTTCCCATTTTTCCATTAATTCTAATATTGTTTGTTGCAAATTTTCCCTTTAGAGACTCTGAAATTTTGTATTTTGTCAAAATTCGCCTTACAATTCACTAAACAGCCCATTAAAGACAAATGAATAAATTTTGCATACAAACTAACCAGACAAAAGAGCTTAGGCTATTAGTTTTAATGCGGATTCTAAGGATGCTTTGGCTAGAACTAATCCAAAATCAATCCAAGCTTTTTATTTTGTTGTGAATTGATACTTATGGGGGCAAAAATGACAAATCAAGATGAGCGAATTGCCAAGATTTATGAAATATTATCCCAAAATCCCAAAATTCCAAAAACATCACAGAACTTGCGCGTATCTTAAATGTAAGCACAAAAACTATAGAGCGCGACATCAAAAATCCACTTATTTCTAATCAATTACAAAAAATAAGTCAAAAATGGAGCATAAAAAAAGATAGCAAAAGCGCCTTTGTATCAAATATGCTAGATAAACTCTCCTTTTATCTTGGAGCGGATTTCTACCAAAAGGCGTGTAAATATGTGCATTATGGAATTAGCAATATGCATTTAGCAGACCTTTCCCTTTTTGTTGATATTAGTAGCGAAAAGCTAGAGAGCCAACACATTGATTATATTTTACTCTTCAATCATCAAAAAGATTCAGATTCAACTTAATTATAAGAATCAAAATAGGACTATTAAACCTTTAAAAGTTGCTCTTTTTTCTAGTTTTTAGTATTTGGTGTGCCTAGAAAATGAGATTCTAAAAACGCTTTATTTAAAAAGCATCAAAGACATAAAACTGCTAAAAGAAAATTTTGAAGCTTCACTAGATATAAGCAGAATCTTAAAAAATGCAAATTCTTTGGTTTAACAACAAGCCATATTTTATTGCAAGAATGCTAATTAGCGCAGAAATGGCTAAATATTTCATCAAAAAACCACTTAAAACACAACGAATCATAGAAACGCTAGAAGATGCATCATTGATTATTGAGATTTATATTAATGAAAACTCATAATCTATGAACACATCCCCCATATTAGACTTTTAGAACCACTTTAGCTAGCAAAAGATATAAAACAAGAGTTGCAATCTTTCATACAAGTCCTAGAATCATAAACCACTAACATTTCAAGGCAAAATGCCAAGAAACACAAGCTTTTTATGTTAGAATCACTAGATTTTGATTGTCTAGCTATGAAAAGCTATTTGAAATTTCTCCACTCAACAAACTATTATAAAAGCATTCAATCCTTTTTGCAAAATATTCTTTAAAATTTTCAGCATTTATCATATCACTCTTTGCATTATTGCAAATACAACAAGCCAAAACGCAGTTATCTTTAACATAGCCTTTGTTTGGATTTAGCCTTTCAATCTGCAATGTGCTATTAAAAGATGGTTTTTTAGATTGTATAACCTTATTTTTAAATAAAATTTCTAATTTTTCTTCTGTGATTTCACAATAATGACATTTTCTTTCTTTAGGATTTATACGCGCTTTCTCATACCATAGGGCAAATTTTTTTCATTTCTTCAAATTTTTCATCAACTAATTTATCTACTTCTTCAAATTTTTTATCTTCCTCTTTATTCACGATTTCATATTTTCGCATTATTATTTCATAGTGCTCTTTTAAGCATTCCACTTCGCTAGTATCTTTTAAATTTAGCTGATTCCTTATCATTTCAAAAATAGTAAATTTGCTCGATGCTTTATCAAGCAACTTCTCTGCGATATCTCTACTTCCAATAGCACCTTTAAGATATAATCTTAAGAAACTTTTCTTTACATCATCTCCTAGATTCTCGATAAAATCAACTCTATCTGCCATTTTTTCTCCTTTTAATTATTCTAAAACATTAGCACTAATACAGTGCAACGCCCCTCCCTTTTTGATGATAGGTTTTAAATAAATACCCACCATTTGTTTGTCCTTGTAGATATTTTGCAAAAAGTTTAAAGCCTTTTCATCTTCACTTGTACCATAGGTTGGCACAAAAATCACTTGATCAAATTCTATGAAATTTAAATATCCGCCCCATTTATACTTTTCCATAAATTCTTTAGAATAGCTCATCTTAGTAACTTGAAAACCCTCTAAAGCTACATTTAGCTTTTTAAAAAATTTATCATTTTCTAGCGAGAAATCATTAATCAATATGTGATTTTTGGTTACAAATCTTGCCATACTATCGCTATGCCCATAGCTATCATAGGCTTGTTTTGGCAAAAATATTATGCGGTTTAATTTGAGAGTTTGCTTGAGAGTTTTTATAATTTCTTCTTCTTTTAGCAGCGGATTTTCGCTAAAGATTTTCTCGCACATAAAGGCAATATCTTGCATTCTTACAAAATTACCACCATCAAGAACTAAATTTAAGTGATTATCCAAAGGCTCTATAAAAGTCCTTATTTCATGTCTTTTTTTGAGATAATTTGGATTATAAATATAACTTGTCGCGGTGTTTTCATACACCAAGGGCATAAAATCCCTTACCCATATATCTTTGCTCTCAACTTCCCTATAAGCAATATTAAATCGCTCAAAATGCTTAATGAGATCTTGATAAATACTTTGATACTGTTTTTTTAAAAGATTAGAAATAGCTATCACAAATCACCCTTAAATCTTTAAAGTCAATGATTCTCCATCATAAGAGATTTTATATTGTAAAATATCTCCCCAAAATTCTAACTTACCCTTAGAATCTTTATAATGTTTCATAGCAAACTCTTGAAGTTTTTGCATAATTTGCGTTTTGTTAAGATAAAGCAAATCCTCTGTGATAGGAAACTTCAATACTCACAAATGAGACAAACCAGCAAGCGCGTGTATAGGCTCACTTGTGCGTTTGAAATTTGTTTTTATGTCAATTCTAGCTTCTTGTAGCTTTGTGTATTTGTCTTTTAGCCAAATGCTCTCTTGCAAAAACAAATCCAAAATGTCTTTATCCAAAACAAAATCAAGCTTTCGTATAAACTCCAAAGAGGAATTCACCATATCATAATGCCCCTTTAAAAACCACTCCTTCATACTTGAACACTCCAAAAACAAAGACTTTGTTTGGGTAAATTTCTCTGCAAGAAAACTTTTATCCACATGAGTTAAAGTGTGCTTTATAGTATCAAACATTCTAAATCCTTTGTTTTTTTGATTCATATAATATTAACCACAAAAAGCAGACATTAACATTCCCTATTTTTAAAATATGGTTTTTGCAAGTCAATAAATTTATATCAACAACCCGCACAACAAGAATCCTTAAGAATCTAGCATCTTTGCTTATTGATACTAATACAGAATCTTAAGAGAAATATTAGGCAATATAACTTAGAATTCAAACTCTAAATTTTCATTAAGGATATAAAATGATTACACGAGACATTGTAAAACTACTCAATGAGCAAATTGCAAAAGAAATGTTTGCGGCTAATTTGTATTTGAGTATGAGTTCTTGGTGCTATGAAAATAGCTTTGATGGTGCGGGTTTGTTTTTGTTTCAACATGCCGATGAAGAAAGCGGACATGCTAAGCGTCTTATTACATACCTTAATGAAACAGATTCTAAGGTGATCATTACAGAAGTCGCCACTCCAGAATCCAACTTTAATGGATTGCTTGATGTGTTTGAAAAAACATATGCGCACGAGCAAAAAATCACACAATCTATCAATAACCTTGTAGATTGCACCTTGCAAAGCAAAGACTACCCAACTTTTAATTTCTTGCAATGGTATGTAAGCGAACAACACGAAGAAGAGGCTTTGTTCCGTGGAATTGTTGATAAAATCAAACTTATTGGATCAAGTGGTGATGGTCTCTATCTTGCTGATAGATTTATCAAAGACCTCACAAAATAAATCAAAGCTAGATTCTCTGCAGTCTCTGCTTGAGAATCTCAAGCTACACACTTCTACTCTAGGCTTTTTATACTTTTGTTTAAAGCTAAAAATTTATCAATCACAGCCCTTTGGTGCTACCTTATTATAAATATTCTAAAGAAAGCATAAAATAAAGATTCGGTTTTAAAAGGAATTTTAATCCTGCGTGGCTTACCGAAAACCACTTATTTTAGTCCCTTTTTAAATTACTCTAGCAAAATTCTAGTATATTTTTCATTTATTATTCTACTTAAATCCCTGAATTTCTTAACTTCTTAAGTGTCTAATTTTATCATTGAATAATTTAAGAAGGGACTAAAACGAGTTTGGTTTGCTACATTTTGTAATATAGACAATTAGTAATAGATTTCAATCCCCTTTAATCGGGTCTTATGTTATTAATAGTTAATAATAGCAATCTTTGCCATAGAGAAATAAAACAAGTATTATTAATTCACTTTACTAAAAGTCTTATAAATACTTACTTTTTCTTTCTTTATTATAAAAAGTTCGCAAATATAATGGTATTTTCAAAAAGTAACTTCATGGTTTTGACAATGAGTTATCAAAAAACACCTGTTTTTTGGGATTTTACTATTTAAAAAAGTTCGCAAATTGATTTAAAGAAAAAGATCATCAGCTATGATGGTTTGAATTTCTTTTCCGATATAAAATGATTTTTTATACAATTTTGACAAATATAGTAAAAACGAACACTATCTGTTTTGGTGATTAGATTTTGAATCTCCTGCGTGAGTTTATCAAGTTTTGTTTGTGTTAGAATGCACTCAAAAAACCAATACAAGCCTTTAACCACAAAGATTCCAAGCAGAATCTTTAATCTTTAATCTTTAATCTTTAATCTTTAATCTTTAATCTTTAATCTTTAATCTTTAATCTTTAATCTTTAATCTTTAATCTTTAATCTTTAATCTTGCAACATTTACCTTAAAGTAAATCTCCACCCAAACCCAATTCCCCATACTAGCAACCACTAAAGCATCAAAAACTCTCTGCTAATATTTCAAAAATACCTATTAAACCTATATTATTCTACTACTCCCAATACATACCATTTCGCACATTTATTCTTTAGCATAGACAATCATAAATTTCTATCTTTTATGCACTTTATTCCCAATCCTCTTAAATTTCTATTTATCTGTCTATTCACCAAACAATCATTAATTAAATATTTCAACGAAAAATATTGATATTAACATAAGGCAGTAAGAGTAATATCAAATATTAATAGTGCAATCTTAATGGTTTAGCGTTTAAATTTTAAAGAGAAGTAGCTCTCAAGTATTCTAACTCCATTCTCCAAATCTAATCTCTTTAATCTTTAATCTCTCATATATCTACAGCCTATACATTTATAGATTTATGCATAATTTTTAGAGAGAATTTAAATATTTTAAAAAGTATTGTAGCTTTTTCAATACTAATATCAATACTAATAGTAAGAGAATAGTAATATTATTCGTTGAAATATCTAATTTAAGATAGGATAAATCATAAAAAAATCTTTACTATCTTTAAATTCTTTTATCTATTCAATTACTAAATACTAATATCGATAGCAAGAGTGATGTTAAGATTTACAAGGAAGAAATAAAAAGCAGTAAAACTCATTTTCTTTTACACTCTCATCTCCGCACCGTCCTACTTTACCACATCTGAAAGTTGCAGTATCATCAGCGAAGAAGAGCTTAACTTCTAGGTT
>NZ_JAMOKX010000008.1 GCF_023646285.1 Helicobacter colisuis
CTATACTATATTAATGTATATAAAGCCAAAAGAACACTTTTTTTATTTCAAAAAAGGAAGTGGAATTATAGCAGCATAAGCTTAAGGGAATATTAAAATAAAAGGGATTGATCAAATTTTTGAAAATAAGGGTTGAATTATTATAGATTATTATAGATTATTATAGTATAGATTTATAGATAGTGGATACATATATGGATATGTTTATGTAAATACTTAGTATAAATATAGACTACCTTCAAATACTTTAAGGCAAGACTTCAAAATTTATTTTAAAAATATTACAATAATGCATTTAAAATTAAAAGTTCTTTAATGCAAAAATTAAGTAATGAACAAATTGGTATTTTATGGATTGTTGGTGCGAGTGAGTATAGGAATACTTTTAGAATTTTTTATAAGCAAACAAATTAAGGTATTTTTCTTTACTCATCTAGCTATCAAATTAAAACTAGCCAAACTCCCATAAAAAAATAAACTCCAAATAACTTTATGGGGTTTGCATTCTCACTGGAATTGGCTTTAAAATGAGTTTATTTATCGATACTCTAGTCTATGAAGTGAGTGATATTTAAATTATGCTAATAATCTCTCCATTCTTCTTGCTTCCTTTTGTTCTGGCATTTGTGGCTTTATTTCCTTGTGCTTTCTTCCAAGTCCTAAACTTCCCAATCTCCAAAACTTAGTGGCTCCCCTCTTTTTAAGTCCTTGTTTGCCCTTTTGCCTATTACTTCCATTTTCATTTTAGGTGGGATTCCAAAACCTGGTCGAATCGAGCGAATTTGATTAGGCTTAATAATTTCTCCTTTTGCAATATCTTCTACTGCAAAAAGTGATCGCATAAACACCCTGCCCTCTTTGGATTTTTTACTTAACTCATAAGTCTCTTCGCCAAGCAACTCTTCAACTTCCCTAATCGCTTTTGCCATAATACTAAACTCTTTTGGCTCCATACTAAAGGCACTATCTGGACCACCTAGATTCTTATCTAAAATAAAATGCTTCTCAATAACCCTAGCCCCCAAACTTGTAGCAACAATAGCAGCTGTTATCCCCAAAGTGTGATCTGATAGCCCAACTTTCACTTCAAAATCCCTTGCCATTTTAGGAATCAAAGATAAATTTGTCTCATTAAGTGGTGCAGGATAGGAGCTAGTGCATTGCAACAAAGTAATATCTTGAGCACCATTTTCCCTACACACTTGAATAGCTTCTTCTATTTCTTCTTTGGTTGCAATTCCTTTAGAGAGAATCATTGGCTTTTTTTGCTTAGCCATATAAGCTATAAGCTCCAAATCCACAATTTCAAATGACGCCACCTTATAAATAGGATTCTCCAAGGTTTCCAAAAAATCAACTGCTTCTTTGCTAAAAGGACTCGAAAAACATATCATTCCTAACTCTTGTGCATAAGAAAAAAGATCACTATGCCACTCCCAAGGTGTCATAGCTTCTTTATAGAGTTGATAGAAATTTTTTCCCTCCCATAAAGTCCCTTGAATCTTAAAGTATTCTAAATGACTATCCAAAGTCAAACACTCTGGCGTATAAGTCTGCAATTTTATTGCATCTGCACCACTTTCTTTGGCAGCCTTTATGGTTTTTAGAGCAATCTCTTTGTTTTGATTATGATTTGCAGAAAGCTCTGCAACTAACAATACTTTATTTTTTTGCATTTAATTTTCCATTTAAAAATTTCTGTTAAGATTATAACCAAAAATACACAATTAAGACTGCAAAATGAAAAAATCTATTTTTAATATTCTTTGTATTTTGTTGCTTTGTGGTTGCGATGAAATCGCCCAAAAGGGTTCGCAAACATTACAAGAAACATTGGAGAATTCTGGATTAAAAGACACCTTAATTAACAAAAGTGAAAAACTAAATGATTTCAACAATCAAGCAAAAGATTTTCTCCAAAAACAAAGTGAGATTCTCCAAAGAGAAATAGAAAAAGCTTTGGAGGATAATAAAACAAAAGAACTCTTAGAAGAACAAATAAAAAGCCTCAATAATCTACTAGAAAGTAAATCTAAAAACAAAACCCAAGATCAGAAATCCAATACGCCTAATGAAAAAGAGTTCTCACCTTTTAATACTACAGAAGAAATTTTTAGATTATAACTACATATCTTCTTCTTTGAGCATTGCACGAGATTCTTCACGCACTCTATCCATACCAATGTAAAATTCTTTCATCATTGATAAAAAAAGATATTTACCCTGTGTTGTTGGATAATAATCTCCATCTTTTTTATAAATATTACCTGTTAATTTTAAAAATGCCAACTCTTTAAACAAATCCCACTCTAAATTTGCATTATATTTTTGCTTAAAATCTTTAGCGCTAGCTTTGCCACCAAAAAGCTCTACCATTAAGCGATATTGCAATTGTGCCTTTTTAGAATATTTTCTCTCTCTTGCAACTCCCATATTACCACTATTAATTTTATATGCATACTCTTTGAGCGAAAAAGTATTCACATATAAAGTGCCATTTAAAAAACTAAAAGAACCTGAACCAATCCCTACATACTCGTCATTATCCACCACATATTCATCAAAAATTGCACTGCCTTTGTGTGAAAAAGCCCAACTTGATAAAGGAGAAAAATCCTCTTTTAAGGTTTCTAAAATCTGCCAATAAAGCTGTGCTTCATTCTTTAAACTAACTTCTCCAATAGAACGCTTTAAAATGCTTTTAACCGATGGAGAAGACATCAAAGGATAAAGTGTAACTTGTTCAGGTTTTAACTCTTTAATAATCTCTAGATCTTTTGCCAACATTTCTTTAGTTTGATTAGGAAAATTAAAAATCAAATCTATATTTAAAATAGGCAACACTCCAATAGCTTTTTGTAGCTTTTTTATCACTTCTTTGCCACTACCAAACTTCTCATAACGCCCAACTTTTCTTAAGATTCCATCATCAAAACTCTGCACCCCAACAGAAAGTCTATCAATGCGACCCCTAAACATTTCCAACTCTTCTAAATGAAGATGGTTAGGATCTGACTCACATGATACTTCCTTAATTCCAAAGAGACTCTTAGCTAAATCCAAAGTTTCACACAATTCTTTTGGCATAATTGAAGTTGTCCCACCACCTACATAAATAGCATTAAAATCATATCCCAAATCTTTAACCATCAACATTTCTTTGCGCAATAATTCAAAATAAGCTTTCGCCTTGTCCTCTTGAAATAAAAAGCGATTAAAAGAACAATAAGTGCAAAGTGTCATACAAAAGGGAATATGAATATACAATAAATAAGACTTTTCTTTTGCTTTAGTAGAGTTTGGTGGAGGCAATTGTGTAAGACTGGAAGGTTTTAAAGTAAGGTATTTATTGGTTGCATAACGCATAATAGAATTAACAATTTTGGTAGAAAAATTTTGATGCGTCATTACTATTTGCCTACTTTAGAATTAAAGGAATAAAATTGTAGAAAAAATTATTTAAAGCTAGAATTAATTATAAAATCTAAATCTCCAGCGCCCCAAAAGGCACCAAAGATTAAGCCATAATGTCTAATTTAGAACTTGATTGGCTTGAGGCAACTGGAGCAGATTGCGCAGGAACTTGAGAAGTTTGCATTGATGTTTGCGCACCTTGCATTCCATTAATAATAGAACTCATCAAAGCCTCCTCTGTATCCATTGCTTTTTTGAGCACATTTAAGTTTCCACTTACTGCTACTGAACCACTATCGATACCTGAGATCATAACAGACTCCTTTCTGTTTTGTAAATTCTTTTTAGTCCTTTAAAAAAGAATTTCAAAATTTTATATCGGTCTTTTTTATAAAATCTTAAATTATAAAATTTTTATTCTTTTTAATATCCTAATATTCTAAGTCTTTTAAAGGAATTTATATTATTTTAACTTAAATCAAATTAAAATTCGGATTATAATAGAATCCCAAAAAACATTCACTTAAATTTAAGGAATATCTTGTGAAAAAATTTTTTAAATACCTTGGAATTTTCATTGCCATCATTGCTCTTGCTGTTATTGGGATTGCAATGTGGCTCTTTTCTGAAAGCGGAAATGAGTTTCTTAAAAACAAAATCACTCAAATAGCCAATGAAAAAGCTCCTATTGGGGTTGAATTTACTTATTTTAAGCTTGATTCTAACTCTTATGCCTTTGGAATCACCGATAAACAAAAATCGCAGATCGCCATTAGCGGAAAATATTCTCTTTTAACCCTTAACACACAGGCTCAAGTCAATGCGGTTATCAAAAACTTAAGTCCTTATGAAAAACTCATTGGAATGAAGCTAAATGGGGGCGCAAGTCTTAATGGTAATATCATTAAAGATTCAGGTGATCTTGGCATCAAAGCAGATATTACTGCCTTTGAAAGCACGATACACGCTGATATAACACTACAAGACTTCAATCCAAAAAGATTGTTTATCTCCAGTAAAGAAGGCATTAATATCGCCTCCCTTCTATATTTTCTAAATCAACCAAACTATGCTAATGGAAAGATTCTGTTTAATGCTGATTTGGATATTTCCAATCTCACTGCTCCAAAAGGCGGATTCAAAATCGCCTCCAATGCAATCTTGCCTAACACTACTCTTTTGGCAAAAAACTATAGCATCATCCTACCCAAAGATCCTATCAAACTTGCTATTAATGGCGAGACTAAGGGAGAAAACATTCTAGCAACAATTCTAGCAAACTCTAGTTATTTAAATCTTAATTCCAATAATCTTGCTTTAAATCTCAAGGATTACTCAAGCAATGGGGATTTAAAGCTCACTTTGCAAAACATCATCGCAAGTGGCTTTTCTCTAAAAAAATCAATCAATGCCAATCTAAATTTAAAATCCACTCAAATTGCCAATCAAGAAGCCAATTTGGCTCTGAATATTGTTACAAATCCAATCTTAGCCAAGCTATCGCTCCCAAACTATAAACCCAAAAACCTCACACTTAATGCCAAGAATCTTAATTTAAAAGAAATTTTAGAATTTGCTTCTTTGCCTTATGATGCCAAGGGCACACTTGATCTTGATGCCAAGGTAAATGAAATTAATCTTACAAACCTTAGTTACAAACTCACCGCAAATCTTAATAGCGATATCCAATCTATTGTTTTTAACAAACTTAACCTTGCAAACAACAACACTTTAAATGCTGATATTAAGGGCGATTCTAAGACACTAGAGATTCTTGCTAATAGTGATTTGTTTGATTCTAAACTCAAAGCCAATACGCTTCTAAAAAATTACACGCTTGAAACTATTTCACTAGACTTACAAAACCTGAACCTCCAAAAACTTGCCAAGCTTTTCCAATACAATGCTAATGGCTTTTTAAGCGCAAAAATTGATCTTAAAAATTTCAAAGATTCTAATTTTGATGGCAATTTTAATCTACAATCTCAAAACATCACTATTGCCAAAAATACCCTTAATGCCCTTAGTGGAATGAACTTCAAAAAAGACATTAGCCTTTCGCTTGATGGTGATGGCAAATTTAGCAATGGTGCTGGACAAGCTGAACTGAAAGCCAACGGAAAGGACATTAACTTAGAAATCACCAATGCAAAAATCAACCTTAAAGACAATACTTATAGCACTGACTTTTTTATCAATACCCAAAATATTGCCAATATCAATCCCACTGCTATGGAATTGCAAGGTGCATTAACACTCAAAGGCGAGGCAACCCTAAAAAATAATATTCCAACTCTCTATCTACAAAACCAAGATTTTGGAGATCTTACTATAGATCTTGCTAATGAGAAACTAAAACTCATTGGCGACAATCTTGATGTCAAAAAAATTGCTAATTTTACTGGCAATGGAAAAATTATCAAAGGCGGAATCATCAACACAAATGCAGACCTAACTTTCAAAGGAATGGATGCTCCAACAATTATTAAGAATCTCAATGGAACATTCTTGTTAAGTGGTCACGACATTGAAATTTATAGCATTGACATTGATGCCCTTGCAAAAAACTTTGAAAAAAGCAATCAAATTAGTCTTTTAGATATTGGTGCTTTTGTGCTTGCAGGACCTATTGGAATTGCAACTACCAAAGGAAGCAATATAGGAATGCTTGGACTAAATACGCTTTTGGACACCAAAACAGCAATCAAGCAATTAGAAATGCAACTGGACATTCAAAAAGGGATTGCCTATGCTAAAGATGTCGCTTTTGCTACAGGCAAAACAAGAATTGCCGCTATTGGAGCTATCAATCTTAACAATAATGCCTTTGAAAACTTCTCCATTGGCATTTTGGATTCACAAAATTGCGCAAAATATTCTCAAGCTATCAAGGGCACTCTCACAGATCCCAAAATACAAGTTACTAGCACCACCATTTCTACTGCAGTAAATCTAGCAACTTCATTATTTGATAGATTCAAAAAAGGAGCGCAAACAATTACTAACACTCAAGAGAAATGCAAACCCTTTTATAATGGCGTTGTCAAGCAACCATAACAAACTAAGATTCTCACAAGAATCTTAAATTTTAAAGTTTAAATAATTTGGGAGTATTAATGAAACTCATTTCATGGAATGTTAATGGGCTTAGAGCCTGTATGAATAAGGGCTTTATGGATTTTTTTGAAGCAGTTAATGCTGATGTATTTTGTATCCAAGAATCTAAAATGCAACGCGAACAATCTACTTTTGATTTTCCCAATTACGAAGAATATTGGAATAGTGCCGAAAAAAAGGGGTATTCTGGAGTGGCAATTTTTAGCAAAACCAAACCCTTAAGTGTCGCGTATGATATGGGTATAGCACACCACGACAAAGAAGGGCGTATTATTTGTGCAGAATATAAAGATTTTTATCTTGTCAATGTCTATACGCCAAACTCTAAACGCGAACTAGAGAGATTGTCATATCGTATGGAATGGGAAGATGATTTTCGCGCCTATCTCAAAAATCTCGAGAAAACAAAACCTGTGATTGTGTGCGGAGATCTCAATGTCGCTCACCAAGAAATTGATCTCAAAAATCCAAAAACAAACCGCAGAAATGCCGGTTTTACTGATGAAGAGCGTGAAAAAATGACACAGCTTCTAGATTCTGGATTCACTGATACATTTAGGCATTTTTATCCCACACTAGAGGGAGCGTATAGCTGGTGGAGTTATATGGGCAAAGCGCGAGAGAATAACACAGGGTGGCGGATTGATTATTTTCTCTGCTCTAAGGCTTTAGATTCAAAACTCTTAGATGCTAAGATTTATCCTGAAATTTTTGGTAGCGATCATTGTCCGGTAGGCTTAGAAATCAATGCGCAATAAAATTGATTTTGACAATCAAACTAATTTTAAAATCAGCGATGATCTGCTTTTATTTTTAGAAAAGATTTTTGATAAGATTCTATTAGACCTAGACCTCAAAGATAAACAATGCGAATTGCTTTTGGTAGATAATCCAACCATTCAAAACCTAAATAAAACTCACCGCAATAAAGACAAACCCACTGATGTGCTATCATTCCCTTTGGAATCAGATTTTTCTCCTTTACTTGGAAGCATAGTTATTTCACTTGATTTTATTAAACAAAATAGCGAAAAATACCATCACACACCCAATGATGAAATGGCGCTCTTGTTTATTCATGGAGTCTTACATTTGCTTGGCTTTGATCACGAAAAAGATATGGGAGAACAAAGATGCAAAGAAGAAGAATTAATTACTTTTTTTAATCTACCACAAAGCCTCATTGTTCGGAATCAAGAATGCTAGGAAAAACCCATTTAGCTTTTGGGCTTGGTGTTGCTTCTTGTGGAATCTATGCGATTAATTTTCTGGGGAAACCGCAACTTTTATCTTCTCAAGATTTAATTCTTTTTTATAGTGCTATTAGCATTGGTGCGTTATTGCCCGATATTGATGAGCCCCAATCTCTCATAGGTAGAAAAACCCTTGGAATCTCAAATCTTATTAAATTTTTCTTTGGGCATCGCGGATTCACACATAGCCTTTTGTTTGTCGTTTTACTAGCCATAGCATTAGGAGCTTTAATTTATTTTAAGATTCTATCTTTGATTTTAGCAATAGGCTTGGTTTTAGGTTGTATTTTACACCTAATAGGCGATATGATGACGCCTAGTGGAGTGCCATTGCTAATACCTTTTAGCCTCAAAAACTACCACATTTTGCCTAGAGTTTTGCGGTTTAAAACAGGTGGAATCTTTGATTATTTAATCGGACTTATTAGTGCAGGTGCTTTTATTTATTGCAATACTAAGCCATTGCAAAAATATTTTTTGATATAATCCAAATCATTCAAAAATCTTAGGATAGTTAATGCTAAACCAACTCAAAACCATAGAGCCAAAGCGCCTATACACTGCATTTTTTATGCTAATTGCAGTTGTTTTAATTATTTTTTTTCACAATCCTTTCTTGCTTTGGAGTGTTTTGGGGATTGCCTATATAGTTGCTTTTTATGAGGCTTACAAACTCTATAACAAAGAAGCTCCCAAGTGGTTTTTTTTATTGTTTTGCATTTTAATTTGGATTAGCATCTTTTTTTCTCCCTCCTTAAATGGGCTCTTTGTTGCTCTGGTTTTTCTAGCATCCTATCAAGCCTACACCAAAAAGGGTAAAATTGAACAAATAATGCCCTTTATCTACCCCACTATTCCCTTTATTTTACTTTATCTTCTTTATTTAGAATACACCATTAATGCCATTATTTGGCTAATCTTTATTGTCGCCCTAACAGACAGCTTTGCTTATTTTGGCGGAAAACTCCTTGGTGGAAAACTTTTTAGCAATAGTGCTTTTTGCATCACTTCTCCTAATAAAACCAAAGAAGGGGTTTTGATTGGAGTGAGTTGTGCGGTTATTGTTGGCACATTTGTGGGACTTGGCGTTTGTGAATTTTTCACTTCTTTTGTCTTTAGTTTTTGTGCTAGTGTTGCAAGTGTTTTTGGCGATCTTTATGAAAGCTACCTAAAAAGAAAAGCAGAAGTCAAAGATAGTGGCAGTATTTTTCCAGGACATGGTGGAATGCTAGATAGGCTCGATGGATATTTCTTTGGCGCAATCATTCTTTATGCACTTCTTGGAATCATTCAAAGGTAATTTACAATGATTGTTTTAGGTTCAACAGGTTCTATTGGAATTAGCACCCTAGCTATCGCCAAACGCTTTTTGCTAGAAATTGAAACACTAAGCGCAGGTAAAAATATCTCCCTTCTTAATGAGCAAATTCTTGAATTTAATCCCAAAAATGTAGTTATTGCAGACAAACAAGATATTCCTAAAATCACCAAAAAATTTAGTGGAAAAATCTATTATGGCAAAGATGGTATCTTAGAATCCATTTCTGCTTCCAAAAGTAATTTAGTGATTAATGCTCTTGTTGGCTTTTTGGGTTTAGAGCCTACGCTGCATTCTCTTAAAGAAGGCAAAAGGGTTGCTTTAGCCAATAAGGAAAGTCTAGTTGTTGGAGGAGATTTCATTGATACTTCCAAAATCATTCCCATTGATAGCGAACATTTTAGTCTTGCCTATCTTATGAATTTCAATCCTGCAATCCGCCCATTTAAAAATCTTTATATCACTGCAAGTGGGGGTGCCTTTAGAGATACTCCCCTAGAAGAAATCCCCTTGCAAAATGCTGCTAATGCGCTCAAGCACCCCAATTGGAGAATGGGCAAAAAAATCACTATTGATTCAGCAACTATGGTTAATAAGCTCTTTGAGATTCTAGAAGCACATTGGCTTTTTAAAACTCAAAATATTGATGCTTATATTGAGCGAAACTCTCAGATTCATGCCTTAGTAGAGTTTTGGGATGGAAGTGTGGTAGCACATTTTGCCAATGCCAATATGCAACTCCCTATTGCTTATGCCATTGCCCATGGGCTTAATTTAAAAGAGGATTTTTTACAATCTTTTTCTAATTCTCCCCTTATCCCAAGCATTAGCTTAACAAATCAAAACTACACCCTAGAGCCCATTTGCACCAAACGCTATCCTTTATGGAATCTTAGAAAATCTCTCTTAGAAAATCCTAAACTAGGCGTTATTTTAAACGCAGCCAATGAAGTTGCAGTTGAATCTTTTTTGTCCCACGCTATTCCTTTTGGAAAAATTACAATCATCATTCAAAAAACCCTAGATCATTTTCACAGCACACTACCAAACTCTCTTGATGAAATCTTTGCATTAGACACTGAAGTGCGAAAATTTACCCAAAGCACTTTTAATCTCTAGTGCTACTTTACTTATTGTATTAATTATACTATTATCTTTTAACAATTTTTATTATTAGGAGTTTTAAATGATTAAAAATTTCAAAAAAATCTTAGCAGTCTGTGCTAGCACTTGTTTGCTCGGAACTTTTATTAATGCTCAAGAAACCATTTATGATGCAGATAAAATTGCAGAAATTTTCTATAAACTAAATGGCGACCCAAATGATAGCAAAGCAAGAGTGAATCATAAAAAAGGATTTTGTGCAAATGCTACTTTTATTGCCGATAAGAACTTCAGCCTTTCTAATATAGATATTCCGCTTTTCAATCAAGCAAATATTCCCGTGCAAATTCGCTATTCTCTAGGTGGCGTTATACAAGATGATAGAAGCAAACAAAGAGGTATGGCTCTTAAATTTATGGGAAAAGATGATTCTTGGACTATGGTAATGCTTAACACTGAAATTAACTTTGCTAGGACCCCAAAAGAATTTGGACAATTCTTTGAAATGAAAATTCCAAATTTTATGGACCAAAAAACTATTGATGAGCTCAGTAAAAATGTAAATTCTTATAAAAACTTTAGTGCATATTTAGATAAAATTGGTATTTCAAGCCTAGAGCATACTCCTTTTTATAGCATTCACACTTTTTGGTTTAAAGAAAAAGGGAAAAACGAAACTATTCCTGCTAGATGGAAATTTATCCCCAAAGATGGAATTAGCTATTTAAGTCAAAGTGAGCTTAAGAGTGCTTCTAAAGATTTTCTAAAAGAAGGTTTCATAGCTTACACAAAAAATAAATCTGTTGAATATGAAATGTATCTTGAATTTCCTAACAAAGGAGATGCAGTTGATGATACAACCGCTTTGTGGAAAGGGAATCACAAGACTTTATTAGTAGGAACACTCAAAGCTGAAAAATACGATGGTGAAGCGTGCAATCAAGATGTTTATTTCCCATCAGAACTACCAAGCGGAGTAGAAGCACCTAAAGATCCTATTTTCGATCTTAGAACACCTACCTACGCAATCACTTTTGGAAAGAGACAATAGACATTGCCTACTATAATCCACTTAAATCTTAAGTGGATTACTCCACCCTACAGCCATTTTTTCTTTTTAAAATAGAGAAGTGGTAAAATAGTTGAAATAATCATCACCGCTAATACAATTGGATAGGAATAAGTCCATTCTAACTCAGGCATATGCTTAAAGTTCATTCCATAGATTGTTGCAATGAGTGTTGGAGGCATCATAGCCACCGTTACCACCGTAAAAATTTTAATAATTTTGTTTTGTTCTATATTAATTTGACTTGCAAAAAGTGTTTGGATATTATCTAAAATATTCATATTAACATTAGTAAATTCCACCAATGAATTAATATCTTTCAAAACAATCCCCAAATCCTTCTTCACTTCACTATCAGCTTTATTAGTCCTAAGCAATGCTGTAATTGCAAGTCTCTTGTCAAACAAGCTATCTCGCAAACTCAAATGCATTTCCTGCAAAATAGAAAGCTTCTCTAAAATCTCATCACCAAGCTGCTTATCAAAAACAACCATACGCCTTAACAACCTTGTTTCTTTAGCAATTCCCTCAAGCATATCCGCATCTTTTTCTACGCGCAATTCAAAAATTTTTGAAATCAAATCAAATCCATCTTCAAAATTCTTTGGACTTGCTAAAACACGCTGCTGTATTTCATCAAAAACTTTAAATTCGCTATAGCGCACAGTAAAGAGAATATTATGCGTAATAAGAAAAGTAATAGTTTCATTATGAAATATTTTCTCTTCATTGGGGCGCGTTAGAAAGTAAGTGTTAATCGTAACGGTTTCACTATCTTCCCAATACCTTGCTGATTCTTCAATTTCTTCTCTTTCTTCCTTAGTAGGTATATCCAAAAGATAGGTTTTAGAAATATAAGCAATCTCTTCAACATTAGGATGCAAGAGGTCAATCCATAAAATATCCGCACCAATTTCAATATTTCTTACAGAAGCAACGGTCTCTCGAACAACCATACCATTGCGTTTAGTAAAAAGATTCAGCATCCAAACCCCTTTAAATAAAACTTTAACAATCCTTTTTCTCTAAGACTTCAAAAGCTGGTAAAACCACACCCTCTAACAACTCTAAACTAGCTCCTCCGCCCGTGGAAGTGAAACTCATACTATCTTTATTTCCTGCTTTATCAACAGCATCTGCCGTATCTCCACCACCAATCACGCTATAAGCATAAGTGTCGGCAATAGTGTGTGCGATACTAAAAGTTCCTCTTGAAAACTTTTGCTGTTCATAAACTCCTAAAGGTCCATTCCAAATAATGGTCTCACTTACCCGAATCACTTCATTAAAGAGTTTTACCGTGGCAGGTCCAATATCTACTGCCATTAACCCATCTGGAATATCTTGAGCAGGAGTAATCTTTATCTCTTTGGGTTCTTTTACATTGTCTGTTGCCACAACATCTACAGGCAAATAAACTTTAACGCCTTTTTCTTTTGCACTTCTTAAAATATCTTTTGCATCTTCTAATAAATCATTTTCTACTAGAGAGCTTTTAGTGTCATAACCAATTGCCTTTAAAAAAGTGTTACTCATCGCACCACCGATAATAATTTTATCAACTACTTCCAAGATGGATTTTAAAAGTGTTAATTTTGAAGAAACCTTAGATCCTCCAACAATCAACAATAAAGGGCGCAATGGATTAGACAAAGCCACTGCAAAAGAATCAATTTCTTTTTTAAGCAACAATCCCGCCACTTTTTCTTTTGTATATTCCGCGATTCCATAGGTTGAGGAATGTTTTCTATGCGATGTTCCAAAAGCATCATTCACATACACATCGCATAAATTAGCCAGTTTTTGAGAAAGTGCTGGATCATTTTTCTCCTCACCCTCATAAAAGCGAATATTTTCTAATAGCACGATACTTCCATCAACTAAAGTATTTAAGGCTACTTGTGCATTTTCTAAACTCTCTACAAAAACAACATCTTTAGCAAGTAATCTCTCTAGTCTTTTTAAAACATGCTTTAGTGAAAAGTCATCACTTTTGCCTTTTGGTCTGCCAAGGTGGCTTACAAGAATGATAGATTTTGCACCATTATCAATACAATAATTGATAGTTGGAATCGCTTCCCTAATCCTTGAATCATCGCTAATATTCAATTCATCATCCATAGGCACATTAAAATCCACACGAATCAAAACACGCTTATTTTTAATATCAACCTCACGAATACTCTTTACACTTTGCATTAATTGGATATTTTTGCTCATATTTCAATCCTTTTTTGTTTTAATAATGCTAACAAAAAATGACTTAATCTTTAATGTAATTAATATCCTTTAAACACTTTGTGGCAAAAGAATCTCAAAACCTTTCTTGTTTTCTGCTAATAGCTCAATGCTACCTTCATGTGCTTGGATAATCTGCAAAGACAAAGCAAGTCCCAAACCATTCCCCTTAAGTTTAGTGCTTTTAAAAGGCTCAAAAAGGATTTGTGGATTCTCTATGGGTTTGCCATTATCAAAAATCCTAAATACTACTCCCTTATCTGTTTTTTGGTAACTTATCTCCACTGCACCTTCTTCTTCACCCTCTTCAATGGCATCAATGGCGTTAAAAAGGAAATTTTGCAAAACAATGCACAACAAATCAAAATCTGCTTCAAATGATTCTCCGCTAAAATCAAAAGCAAAATGAATATTTTTAGAATAAGTATAGTAACTCAAAGATTCTTCCAATTCATCTTGTAATTTTTGGGGATCAATTTTGCTTTTTTGGATATGCACCCCTTTTGAAAAAAGCAAAGTTGCTTTAATAATTCGCTCCACTCTCCAAATTGATTTTTTAATTTCCAAAACCAAAGTTTTATTTTTTATATCCACTCGTTTTAAAAGTGTAGAAGCAAGTAGCGCTACAGAGCCAACTGGATTGCGAATTTCGTGTGCTAGATGCGCAGAAATCTGACCCATAGATGCTAGTCTTTCACGACGCTTTTCACTTGTAATATCGGTAGCAGAAATAATGATTTTATTTAACTTTTGATTAGTCTGAACCAAATAAACTTTTGAATCTAGCTCAATTTCCTGACGCTTGGTCTTTTGCAAATCAAAAGCTTCCAAAAGCTCTGGAATCTCCGATGCAAGGCTATTTTGATAAAAAATCTCGCCCCCCTGCTCCAAAACCCAAACGGCTGTTGGTAAAATATCAAGCACTTCTTCAAAAAGTGCCTTAAGCTCGATAAATTCTTTTTCAACTTCGTAAGTTTGAGTAATAAGCTCTTTTAAGCCTTTGGCAAATGATTCCTTATCGCTACTACTAAGCGATTCAAGTAAATTTTGATCAATCACTTGTTTCCTTGTTTGCTTTGTAAATCTTTTAGATAATCAAAAAGTAAATCACTAAAACCAAAACTCCCACTTAAACTTTCTGATAAAGTATCACGATACATTGATTCATAAATATCATGTCCTGGGGCTTTTGGATATAACGAATCATCCATTTTCAAAGCCGTATCAAGCATATTTTTTATAATCAATGCTTCAAAGGCATCAGTTTGCTCTCTTAAACGCGTGTCATCATCAGTCTTTTGAATAGTCGGAGCCTGCTTTGCTGCATCTAAAATATCCTTAGAATATGCGTTTAAGTGATTAAAATTAATTTCCATAATTCTCCCTTTTAAATAATCTCTAAATCTGCGTTAAAAGCACCTGCTTTTTTCATTGTTTCAATAATGGCAATCATATCTTTTGGAGTAGCACCCATTCTTTGCAATGCCCTTGTAACACTTGAAATTGTTGGATTATTGGGGCTTGTAACCATTGCTTGCTGCGGACTAAAGACTGCTCCTGAACCCATATCCACCGCTTCTGGATCATTAGCCGCTTCATTGGAAACTTTGATGGTAATATTATTATGTGTTACTACCACTGGAGAAACTTCAACCCCCATTCCTGCAATAACCGTCCCTGTTTTTTCATTAATAATAATCTTATCTTCTCTAACATAATCCACATCAATATCTTGCACGCGCGCTAGAAACTCTACCATACTCAAATTTTCTGGTCTTTGGAGTTTGATAGTTCGAGGATCAATTGCTATAGCAATAGGTTTATTATTAGGACTAGCACCAAAAGTTTCGTTGATTTTAGTTTGAATCCGCATAGCATTTTGGAAATTAGCTTCTTTTAAGCTCAAAGTTGCATTAACTTTGCTATACAAATCATACGTAACTTCTCTCTCAACAATCCCTCCATTTGGCATTGTTGCTGCAAGAGAGTGATTAGCGCTTCCTCCTCTTTCATTTTTTCCACCAATCCCCACTGCTCCTTGTGCTACTGCATAGATTCTACCATCTAATCCGCTTAATGGAGTTAAAAGCAAAGTTCCTCCCTCAAGCGATTTGGCATCCCCAATGCTAGAAACTAAAATATCAATCGTATCTCCCTGTCTAGCAAAGGGGGGCAATTTGGCTGTTACCATTACTGCTGCGACATTTTTAGATTGTATATCATTAGGATCGATTTTAACATTCACGCTCTCTAGCATATTTGAAATAGACTGCATCGTAAAAGTGGAAGTTGTCTTATCTCCACTTCCATTTAATCCAACTACCAAACCATAACCAATAAGCTGATTATCTCTCACTCCAACAATATTCACCAAATCACTCACTTTGGCAGCAAAAACTGGGGTAACCAAAAAAAGACTAAAAAGAAGAGGTATTATTTTTTTCATAGCTGCTATATCCTTATTTTCGCTAAAGTTTAAAAACCAAAAAAGCAAAAAACATTCCAAAAATATTTTTTGATTTCAATATTATTTTAATCATTTTTTGATAGAATTTCAACTTTAAATCATACTACATTTTTCGGAGTATAGCGCAGCCTGGCTAGCGCACACCCTTGGGGTGGGTGAGGTCGTGGGTTCAAATCCCGCTACTCCGACCATTGTTTCTCTTTAATAAGTCAATCAATATTTTAAATCATTCAACCACTTAAAATTTGATTCAAAACTTTAATATTACTAAAATTAAAAAACTAAGTATAATCTAAAAGGTTTTTTGGATAGAATCCTATTTATAAGAACTATTTTTATTTTCTTAAATAAATTAAAATTTTAGGAATTTTATGAAAGATTACTCAAAAATTATCACAAAGCTAATAAAATTTTTACAAACAGAAGTGCAAAAAAGAGGATTCCAATCCGTTGTCTTTGGGCTAAGCGGAGGGATTGATTCTGCAGTTGTTGCTGTTTTGTGCAAAAAAGCTTTTGGATCAAATATTCAAGGACTTTTAATGCCCTCTTTGCAATCCTCCAAAAGTAGTCTTGAAGATGCACTAGAACTCTGCAAAGCCTTTGATATTTCTTACTCCATTCTCCCTTTAGAAAAACCCCAACAAGGCTTTTTAGAGACTTTAGAAGGGCTTGAAAATAATCCAGCTAGAATTGGGAATCTATGTGCTAGAATCCGAATGATTTATTTATACGACTATGCCTTTGCAAACAATGCTTTAGTTATTGGGACAAGTAATAAAAGCGAAATTTTGCTTGGATATGGGACAATTTTTGGTGATTTAGCTTGTGCAATTAATCCCATTGGAAATCTCTATAAAACAGAAATCTTTGAAATTGCCAAACTTCTAAATCTCCCCCAAAATATCCAAACCAAAGCACCTAGCGCGGATTTATATGAAGGGCAAAGCGATGAAAAAGAGCTTGGATTTTCTTATTTAATTTTAGATAAAATTATGCAACTCTTAGAGCAAGGATTCTCTAAACAAGAAATTTTAAATCAAAACCTACCACAAAAGGCAATTGATATGGTTATTCAAAGAATAAAAACAATGGAATTTAAAAGAAAGATTCCAGAAATTGCACCTTTATAAAAGGATTATAAATGCTTAAGTTCCCCTATTTTATCCCCGATATTACAGAAAATGAGAAAAAACTTATCAATCATGTGCTTGAAAATCCAAGCCATAATATCACTCAAGATTTAGAAGAAGCTTTCAAAAGCTACACTGGAATCAAATATGCAATTTCTGCAAATAGTGGAACTGCAGCATTCCATCTCTGTCTTTTTGCTATGGATATTAAGCGCGGAG
This sequence comes from Helicobacter colisuis, assembly GCF_023646285.1. NCBI lineage: Bacteria > Pseudomonadati > Campylobacterota > Epsilonproteobacteria > Campylobacterales > Helicobacteraceae > Helicobacter > Helicobacter colisuis. The sequence continues at coordinate 17,330 of NZ_JAMOKX010000008.1, forward strand.
ATAAGATTCTTTGTTCTGTAAATTGCCACCCAAGCTTCCCAGAAATCATTCGCCATTTTGATGCTGAACCCATTTTTATAGACATTATGGAAGATACTTTTGAAATCTCTTATGAAAAATGCAAAGAGACGCTAGAGAAAAACAATCTCAAAAAAACTCGCGCAATTATTGTCAGCCACATTGCAGGACAATTTTGCAATACAGAGCCCTTTTATGAACTTGCTAGGCATTACAATCTTAAAATTATTGAAGATGCGACTATGGCACTTGGATTAACTCACAATGGTATTAAAATAGGAAATCAAAAAAGTTTTGCTACTATTTTTAGTATTGTTCTTGATTCTTCTAGTCCTGTAGCACAAGCTGGAATCCTTGCCACACACGATGAAAAACTAGCTAATGAAGCCACTTTATTGCGCTATCATGGAATTGTAAGTGAAAAAATTACAAGTGTGCGCCCACAATATCTCTATGATGTCGTGGGGATTGGCAATAAATACAATTTAAGCTACCTAGATGCCGCTCTCTGCCTTAGCCAACTAAATAGAATGGATTATATTATCAAAAGGCGCAAAGAAATCGCTTCTCATTATATGCAAAACCTAGCAGATACACCGCATATTTCTATGCCTGTAGTTAAAAATGAGCATATCTTTTTTCACTTTATCATCAAAATTGACAAGAATCGCGATCACTTTGCTAAAGAGCTAAAAGAAAGTGGTATTGAAACTGCTTTGCATTTTGTGCCCTCACATCTTTTAACCTATTATAAAAGCAAATACAAATTCAAAATTAGTGATTTTCCCATCGCTCTTAAAAATTACCAACAAATCTTAAGTTTGCCTATTTATAGTGCAATGAAAAAAGAAGATATTGATTATATTTGCAAAGAAATTTCAAGACTTGCAACTCACAGGGTATAATATGAGAACTTTAGAGAAATACTTTTTTGCGCCAAGTTTGTTACAAAAAATTTTGGCTTTCTGCTTATTGCCTATTAGCTCGATTTATTGTCTCATCGCAACACTAAAGCGAAAAATGTCTATTCAGCAAGACTTTCAAATTCCCATTATTAGTGTTGGCAATCTCATCTTAGGCGGAAGTGGTAAAAGTCCTTTTGTTGCTGAAATTGCAAAAGACTATGATCAAAGCTGCATTATTTTAAGAGGTTATGGGCGCAAAAGCAAGGGATTAAAAATCATTAGTCAAAATGGAAATATTCTTGAAACTCCAGAAGTTGCCGGCGATGAAGCAATTATGCTTGCCAAATTACTCCCCAATGCCTTAGTAATTGTTAGCAAAAATCGCACAGAAGCTATCCTAAGAGCTAAAGAAATGGGGGCAAAAGTTATCTTTTTAGATGATGGATTCCGTTTTAATTTCAAAAAACTCAATATTTTATTAAAGCCAAAATTAGAGCCTTATTTTAGCTTTTGCATTCCAAGTGGCGGCTATCGCGAATCCAAAAGAGCCTATAAGGAAGCTGATATTATCGCCAAAGAAGGGCAAGATTACACTAGAAAGGTGGAACTCCTCTACCCAACACAAAGAATGCTTTTGCTAACAGCTATTGCAAATCCATCTAGGCTTGATTCATACTTGCCTAATGTAGTTGGAAAAATTATTCTCAAAGATCATTCTTATTTTGATAAGACAAAGATTTTAGAATCTTATGCCAATCTCAATGCTACTTCACTGCTTGTTACTCAAAAAGATGCGGTTAAATTAGAAGATTTTGGGTTGCCTCTTTCCATTCTTCATCTTGAATTGCATATTGCGCCCAATATTAAAGAAAAAATACAAAAATATGTGCAAAGCTATTTACAATAAATAGCTTTGATCCACAACCTAACAATTTTAAGTTAAAACATATTGAATAGGAATTTGAATAATCACATCATTTTTAGGTGTTGGAAAATCTCGCCCAGCGCTTAGAATTGTCTTAATCGCAGATCGATCTAAAAGCGAGTGCTTAGAAGGCTGAATCACTTTCACATTACCTAATTCTCCATTTTTAAAAAGCTTAAACTCTACCATCACAATCCCTGCCATTCTTAGCATTCTTGCTTTTCTTGGATATTGAAGATTCTTGTCAATGGCTTGTTTTATAGAGAGCAAAAAGGGATCATTCACTTTTCCAAATGTCAAAGTAGATGGAGCTTGAGTTTGAGCATTAGAAACACTAGGGGTAGCAGGTGGTTGCGCGTGTGTTGCTTGATCTAAAATAGGCTTTGGTTGTGGTAATGATTTTGTATTTTGAACATTTTTTTCTTTAATAGGTTTTGCTTTTTGAATCGGTTTTGGTTTTTCCATTACTTTAGGTTTTTGGGGAGTTTTGATTTCTTCTTGTATAGGCTGTAGAGCACTCTTTTGCACTGCAGGATTTTGTGCAAAATGCATAAGAGAAATTGCCATAGTTTGAGTTTGTAAGCCAATATCCTTTGGGACAAGATAAGATGAACCATAAAAAAGACTTAAAAAAATTACGGCATAAATCCCACTTGCAACCAAAAATGACTGCAAAGTGCTATTGTTTGGCTTGTGTTGCAATGCTAAAGTTTTCATGTGCTTTTCCTTTTAAAATATCAATAATTTGAATGAAAGTTTCAAATTTTGCATCCTTATCACTACGCAATTCTACTAGTGTCTTAGAATCAAGCTTTTCTAACTCCACTTTTAAATTCTCTAGCGCTATTACTTTTTCATCCAAATAAATTTGATTGTCCTTATCTACTAGAATTTGCACCTTTTTTTCATCTTTTTGTTGCTCTTGATTAGTGCTTTGTGGAAGCTCGATTTGTATTTTACCTTGCGCGATAAAAGTTGAAACACTTAGCACAATGGCTAATAGAACCAGCATAATATCGATAAAAGGAACGATATTAAGCGATTCATTTTTAGGAATCTTGACCATAAGTTGCCTTTGTTTTATAAAGGTTGCTTAAAAGAGTAATCTTTCGATACAAAGCATTATAAGCAATCAAAGTTGGAATCGCCACTGCAAGACCTAAAGCTGTCGCTTTTAGCGCAAGGGATAAACCTGTCATAATCTCTTTAGTATCAATGCTGCCACTTAACCCCATATCATAAAAAGTAATCATAATCCCAATCACCGTTCCCAAAAGCCCAACATAAGGTGCATTAGAATAAATAATATAAAGAGTAGTGAGATTCTTAGTAATCGAATCATCAAGAGATTCTTGCGTTTTATAATCACTAAACTTAATTTTAGAGAAAAAGATCACTCGCTCTATCGTAAGCCACAAAGCTATAAAGCCCATAATTCCAAGGATTCCAAAGATAATATAATCAATTGTTTCTTTGAGGATTTCCATTGTTTTCCTTTAATATTGAAAATAATTATTAAAATTGTATCATAAACAAATTAATCTTTTTTGAAATGCAAAAATGATTCACTCTGGATTTTCCTAAGAGCAAAATATCGCCATAAATTTTATTCAGCCAAAAGCAGTAAAAAATGTAATTATTTATTAAATTGTAGAGTTATTTTAAAATCTAGCAAAAAGCCATATTTGATCTAGCTACACAAACTTCAAAGGCTTCTTAGCCTTTGGGGTTTGTTAGAAATAATTAAAAGTAGAATCCTGTGCTTATATAAAGTCTATCTCTTCTTTTTCCATCTGCTACATATTTATTCACAGCTTTAGCTAAATCTATTTTAATATAAAAGTAATTAGCCATAAGATAAAGCAGTTCTAATCCTGCTGCATCCACTATGAACAATATTATATTCAAAGAGAGAATAAAGGTAATAAAAAAATAAAACTTGAAAATGCTAGCTCAGGAGAAAAAAGTTTAGATAACTAAATAAAATGGGATTTTGTATGACAATAAAAACAAGTATAAATTTATATTTTTAGAGTTTCCATTGGGAAAACTTAATGAAAATAAGGAATAATGATGGCAAAATATTTCCAAGACTTACCACAAAGAAATATGAAACTATAATTGGTATAGCTCCACAAAATATCCAAGCTTTCCTTAATGACTTACTAGATAATATCAATAAAGATTTAATAGAAAATTGTGAGATAAAACTGAAGTAAAAAGGTGGGCGTAAGTCCGCCCTCGAATTGTTGTTAATTTAATCCTTTTATATTAGCTCAATAAGCAAATTAAAACCTATTGTTCAATAGAATTTAAATCTTTGCTGTATTTAAGTTCTAAACTTTGACACTTGACAAAGAATTTCATATTATATTTATCTTTCATCTTGGCAGTAAATCTTTGTTGGATAGTTTTAACTGCTGGTTTTACTTTTGAAGCTACTATTGCACCATAAAATTTTTTGTTGGTATTTGTTGTGTTTTTATATCTAATGTGTGTAACCTCTATTTGTTTAAAGGCTTTTTTAAGATCTTTTCCTTTTAATTCTACATATAGCCATATAGAATCATCACTCTCTTTAATAATTAAAAAATCACATTTAGTTTCTTGAGTGCAATCTAATCCTTTATCCACTCTTACTTTATAGAACAAGTGATCTTGTGGGCTTTTCAAAGACAATCGCCTAGTATTTTCTTCGCAACTAATATTTGAGCTTGGCTCTTGGCTATGTATTCTAAATTCCTCTATCATTATTTATTGACTTTTGGCGTATGATTTAATTCTAGTAGCATATCAAATTTATCCATAATGCTATCACTTGCCCCATCTATCTCTTCTGCATTAATGAGATTTGTTTCTGTGTCTATAATATTTGTAGCCATCCCATTTTCTATCTTATAGGCAATAAATTCACTTGGCTTTAAAGAGCTAGGCAATATTTTTTCTATTTTCTCTATCTCTATCTTTTTGTTTAATAATTGTCCAGCATATAAAGTATTATTTAATGCACTTAGTATATAAGGGCTATGTGTTGAGATAATGACCTGCGGTTTATGTTTTTTTGTTCTTAAATCTGCCAAATAATAACTGATTTTTTCTTGGTTTGTTGGATAGAGATTGTTTTCAGGCTCTTCTATTAAAATGCACATATTCTGATTATTTTGCATTTGAGATAGGTAATCTCTTACATTTTCGAGTTTGTTTATATCCAATTCCCATAAAAACTCTCGTATCCCATTACTAAAAGCTTTATAAAAATCATATTCTGATGCAAAATAAGAACAAATAAGCTCGATAATAACAGAACTTTTTTCTCCTGAGCTAGCATTTTCAAGTTTTATTTCTTTATTACCTTTATTCTCTCTTTGAATATAATATTGTTCATAGCCCACTTTTTTCTTTTTTTGGACATTTATATCCATAGTTTGTATGATTTGTGTATTTTGATTAAGGTTATCAAGACTTTTTTTAAAATTATTAATCATATCATTAGTGTATAAAGAAAATTTAGCCCTTAACCCGCTTGGGCTAGAAAGTATTTCAGCAATTGATGAGCGATTATCATTTAAAAAAAGTATCTTATTAATATAAAATTCACCTTCGGTAAGTGAATTGTATTTTATTGTTAATTTTTTATTAGAGATTATAGCAATAGTCTTATTTTCTATTTTATATTCTATGTATGTTTCTTTGTCAACAAAATCTTCTAACGAAGAATCTTTTAAAATTGTTTCTAATCTAAATCTTAATGAATCCTTCTTAGCATTAGATTTTTTCAAGAACATTTTGTATTGTATTTTTTTGTATATCCATTGGAACATACTAATTGTTCGCATAATAACGCTTTTTCCACTACCGCTCTTGCCAACAAAAAGCGTAAAAGGCATTATGTTGATATTAGCCTCTTTAATGGGACCTAAGTTTTTAATGATTAACTCTTGTTTTCTCATATATTTATATTTAATAATCTTTCCTAAATGAAACTAAAAAAATATATTATATATAATGCAATATTACATTCTTATTAATAGATATTTGTAGATTATTCCACCCCAAAGGCTTCTTAGCCTTTGGGGTTTGTTAGAATTAATTAAAAGTAGAATCCTGTGCTTATATAAAGTCTATCTCTTCTTTTTCCATCTGCTGCATATTTATGCACAGCTTTAGCTAAATCCATTTTAATATAAAAATAATTAGCCATAAGATAAAGCAGTTCTAATCCTGCTGCATCCACAAAGACATCATTTTTATCTCCCCTTCCTGCCATATTGATTGAATTATTTTGATAGTCTTCATTCCAACCATAAGCAAATTCATAAAAGGGTGTAAGATAAAAATTAGGGCTTATGAGATTTGTTCGCAATCCAAATGTAGCTAAAATCATACTATCGGCTTCTCCAAATCCATTAGGATAAGCTCTAACCCCATAAGGTCCTCCTAGGGATGTAGTTTCACTAGAATCTAATTGATAATCCCCTAATGTTTTTTGCAAATTAAGATTAATAATTTGTGTTAAACTATCATTAAAATAATAGGAGTTATTTAAAGTGGCATTAAACTTCCAAAAATCTCCCATAGCAGGGCTTGATTCTAAAAGTGAGCTTCTAGGCTTCACTTCTCCATAAGTTATTCTTGCATTGTAGCTTAGAATATTATTGGGAATTAAACCAAAGGTTCCTTCAGTCCCTAAATAAAAGGCATCACTTTCCTTATTAAAATTAATTCCAAAGCTTCCATAAATATCTTCAAGCTTTCTATAAACATAACCTCCAGTAAGGTATAGGGAATTAGTGGTGTTAATAAAAAGCGGATAGGCTAAATCCACTCCTAAATCTAAAGAATTTCCATAGGCATCTAAATCCTTATATTCTCCCCCTAATTCATAATTGCTTCTAAGCACTCTAGGAGAGATTTTAAGATTCCCTAAAAAGGTATTATAGGTTACTCCATAACTCTTTTGCATTTCATCAGAAAGTTGTGCAAAGTAATTAAGAGAATCCCCATATCCTAAGAGATTATTTAAAGCACCACTCACACCAGCTCTATAGACACCAGAACCTTTGCTTCCATAATTGTCAAAGAAAAGCATCGCATTGGCTTTTTTAGAATCTTCTATTGTAATAATCACATCTGTAGTTTCATACTCATTCCCAGCAGTCAAACTTCCACTTGCTTTAATTCCTGACATTTCATTGATTTTATAAATCACATCTTCTAATTCTTTAGTTCTTAAAATCTTTCCTTGGAGTGATTCTTTTAGCTTAGAGCTAATAGCACTCTCTTTTAGATGCTTAGAATAATTTTTAACTTGATATTCTCCTAGTTTGCCTAGCATAATATTAACTTGGATTGAATCTGTGATTTCTTGTTGAGGGATATAGGCAGTTGCTGAGGGGTAACCATGGTATTGAAAATAATAAGAAACGATATTAGCAATTTCTTGTAAGATTTCCACGCTTAAATCCGATCTTTTTAGGGCAACAATAGATTCACTAAGCCATACTTCATTAATTCCAATATCTTCTAAAGTGAGTGTTTTTCCATCTTCTTTGGTATCCACAAAGAATTTATATTTAAAGCGAAACTCTTCATCACTTGGCACCACTAATCCCTCTTTATCTAAGGCTTCTTTAGAATCTTTTTGCAAAGAATCTTGTTTATTCTTTCTAATATCTAAAGGGGATTGTTTATTTTTTAGAGTATTTTGAATGTTTTTGTTTTGAGGGATATTTTTATAAGGAGAAATTTCCATCATTTGCTCTAAAGCTTCTGTGTTTTCTTTGTTTTGTTGCGAGAGCGCTCCTGTTAAAAGACAAGAGGCTAGAATGATGCTTTTTAAAAAAGGTTTTTCCATAAGTTTCCTTTGTTTTATGTTTTTATTTTGCTTTAGGCAATTGGGCAATATAAGCACTCACTGCTTCAATATCAGAAGGGGTAAATTTCCAATTTTTCATATTAGCATACATAATCATTTTAGCTCCTCCATTATCTGCCATCCCTGCGGCATAGCCTTCAAGTTGCTCTATAACATAGGCTTTATCTAAACCTCCAATTTTGATATTGCCCTTGCTTCCTGGAGCCACTCTCTCTCCATTGACACCATGACAAGCAATACATTTTTTATAAAGTGCTTCTCCCTTTTGAATTAGGGCATCATTAGCCATACATACTCCCACACATAATCCTAAACCTACTAATATTTTTTTCATTTTTTATCCTTTCATTTAAAATTTTATTTGTGTTGTTGATTTTTAATCACTTTAGATTTCTCCATAAATCACTCTTCCTTCATTGCCTAAAGATAAAGTTAGAGGGATAACCCTTAGGTTTTCTTGTTTGAGTTGAGGAATCTTTTTGTAATCAAGTGTTTTTGGATTTTTAGAAATCCTCTCTAAGAGTTGATTTAATTGAGCTTCATTCATAGTATTACCATTAATATCACTAAAACCATTTTGGCTTGAAATTAATGCAACTTTACTTCCTTTTTTAGGAGCTTTCTCTCCCTTTTTTAAAAGTAGAGTAATTTGGGATTCGCTAGAGAGATTAATAGGTGTCTCTAAACTTTCAACAAGCGGTTTATCTTGATTATTAGAATGATAAATTAAACTATAATGTTCAAAGTTATTAACTACTCTAGCCCTTAAGGGTTGCTCTAAAATTAAATGGTTATCCTCTGTAAGTTGCGCTAAAGAAGGTGCAGGCAGCGTGATAATATCCGCTTTATTATTTGTATAGCTTGGAACCCTAATCACACTTCCGCTTAGTGCATTTAAAAGCGTTTGCTTATGAATAGAAACATTTCCACCAATATAGAGCGTATTGTCATAAGAGAGTGCTAGATTACTATTGGCATCAGGAATTGCACTTGCTGCAATATAGATAAAATCCTTTTCTTTATCATAAGCTCCAATTTCTAAATCTTGAATACTTAAGAGATTATGATATGCACTCTTACCCGCTCCACCTATTAAAATCAATCCTGAACCCATAGCAATTTTATCTGTGTTAAAGCCTACATTATTAAAAATCATTTGATTATTTTTAGATTCTTCCTCCCCACGAATACCATAAACATTAAGCATAGAAGTTGCCCAATAATTACTTGCCTTAAAGAGATTATTTACTGCAAGATTGACTGCTCTAATATACACACTACTTTCTTTATCAGCTCCCTCTCCAGAGGATTGTGCTTCTACATTGTGATAAAAGATTTGATTATTTTCTACACTCATAGCCTCTACCCCAGAGCGGATATCCTTTCTCCCAAAGACATTATTTAAGCTAATCTTATTGTGCTTGGCATACTCTGGATAATGAATAGAACCTTCAAAGTTTTCTTGTGTGGTTGCATAAACAAATAAGGGTAAGGAAACTTGAGAATCTTTAAAATCAATCACATTAGAATTTGCCTCTCCTGCTAGAGTTCTTCCAGCAATAATATTTACTCTATCATTAGGATTTTTTGTGCCATCAATAATAGTTAGATTATTTCTAATTTTAATAGTATTGTGACTTGCACCCTCACTTGCAAAAGCTCCATAAAATCCAAAGGCATTTTGTCTGAAATAAGAATTACTCACTTGCAAAGGAGATTTTAAAGCAACATCTAAAACATTGGCATTTGCCTTTCCATTTAGTGTATATCCTGCAAAAAATTCATATATTCCTTGCACTTTTACATTCTTATCCATTCTTCCAATAGAGGGGACATTTTTTAGGGCAATATAATTTTCATTAGCATTCCCGCGAGTTGTTTTCCCGCCAAAGAATTCTCCTAAAAAGATAGCATCATAAAAAAGAGGAGGGTTTCCATCTACTCTTAAGCCCAAAAGGAATTCATCAATGACTAAGGTATTTTTAATGGCATGGTGTGCCTTTTTGCCATCTCCATCAATAAAGGCTCCGGTAATATGAGCAGAAGCAAAGGAAGAATACAAGCCACTTGGAGCATGAATCATTAACTCTACCCCATTGAGATTAAGCTTATTTTCTCTTACATTTCCATTATAAGCCAATCCCCCAACAAGATGAGTGATTCTCTCATCAAAGACAAATTTTCCCATTTCATTTTTATAAAAAGGTGCGGTGTGAATATCAACCCTAGAACCACTTTTAGCAGACAAAGAATTCCCTATAGCATCTCCTAAAATAGCAATCCCTCCTACAACATAGGGAGCACCATTTAATTTTAGGCTATAGGTGTTTTCCACTCCCATATTAATATAACTTCCTTTTTGAAGCTCTAGGGCATTATTTTTTGCATTTCCCTCCTTAGCAACCCCTGCTGCTATAATATAATTAATCTTGCTTTCTATTTCTTTCTTAGGTGGATTTTTAGTTTTTATATGCGTTGGTTTTAGAAAAACAACTGAACTTAATTCTGCTTCTTTAATGAGCAATTTATTGTTAATACAATCGCCTTTTAGAGAATTCCCTGCTACTAAAAAAGGAAGAATTTGTATGGAGTGCAAATTTTTGTTTTGGGAATTAGCAGTGTGTGTTCCTTGCACTTCTAAGATTTCTTGCAAAGATTGATTGGGGGTTAAAATATTAAGTTTAGATTCTTGCAAAGATTGATTAGGATTTTTAGGATTAAAAACCTCTAGAGTGATTCCACTAACTAATCCTGCTTTTGAGACACCATAATAGTTAGTTCCATTGATTTCTTTAAAAGTTTGACTTTTAGAATCCCAAACCTCTTGGTTAGAAAACTGATGACTTGGAGTTTGAAAGGTTTGGTTATTGACTTTATCTGCCTGCGTGGCTGCCAATAAAGTCTGACTTAATGCTAAACTTACACCAAGGAAGCTTAACATTATTTTATTGCTTAAAAAGCACTGCCGCATAATTTTCTCCTTAAGGAATCTATGAAATTAAATTAGATTTTTGAAATTCTTTTATGTTAATAAGGCATTAAAAAGAGAATTAAACTTATTACAAAGGATAATGATAAAGAAAGGGATTCTTTATCATCCTTTTTAAGCAGTTTTACTAAAATGCCGCTACACAAGGGTTATTAGTTTTTGCATTATCACTGACAATGCAAGCTCTTCCTAATTCCCTTTCATCTTTTATAATAACATCTTCTTTTTCTTGTGCTGGGAGAGTGATAACAGAGTTTTTAGAAGAGAGCAATGATTCTCTAGAGAGATTTGTAGGCAAGTTATTATCTACATCCACTTTGTTTGCACCATCTCCAGAGTTTGGTAGATTTCCTGGAACTTCTGGAAGTTGCACATTGAAACCAGAATTAAATTCTCCTAAATCTAAACTATTGGGTTTATCTATACCTCCTAATAGAGGTTTATCATTTTGTGAGGGAATATTAGTATTGGATTTCGGACCTAAAAGGTCTAATGTTCCATTAAAGGTAAATCCACCCTTACTCATTCCTTCATAGTTGGTTTTATTTCCTAAAGAGTATTTCTTTTTAACTTCATCTCCTTGTGTAGTTAATTCTGTATGTGTTTCTGTAAAATCATAGTTTTTATTAGAGATTACATTAAAAGCCTCATTGAGTGCATTGATTTTATTTTCTAGGACTGCATATTCTCCTTTAATAGTGTTGTTTTTATTTTGGTAAGCTTCTGCAGATTCTTTAACGCTATTATGAGCATTTATTAGTGCTTTATATTTTTCTGTTAGTGCTTTATAAGCATTTAGAGTATCCTCATAAGTAACACTTCCATTATTGTAATCCTTTAGCATAGCATCATAATCTGCTAATTGAGCATTAAAGACTTTGAGATTATCTTGAAAAGCATTATAAGAAGTATCAAAAACATTTTTAAATTCAGAATCATCTGTGTCATAAGAAGCCAAAAGTTTTTTATACTCTTCTAATAAAGCTTCATAAATATTGATTGCTTCTTTGAGTTCTCTTTCACTTAAATCTACTTTATTGTTGTAATCCTTAATACTTTCTTGAACTTCTTTGAATTCTGCAATGATATTAGGAATCTCTTTTACCTTCTCAATTAAGTATGTGTGTTTGTCCATAGAAATGTTATAGGTATCTTTAGTATCTTTATACCAAGTTTCAAAAAGACTTTTTAATCCATCTGTTTCACCCTTATTAAATTCTGCATAGAATTCTAGAGATTGTTTAATGGATTGTTTAATGGATTCTTTTAGGGTTTCATCTTGTATGTTTTCTAAGAGATAAGAGAGAATTGTTGCATAATCTTTACTCAATGCTCCAAAATTAGTCCAATCATCAAGATTTAACACATATTCTTCATTTAAAATATCATTAATAATAGATTCTAAAATAGATACATCAAAATCACTAGCTTCAAGAGTTACACTAGAGAGATTGTCTCCATTAGAGATTGAAGGGGGTGTGGGAGAGGTTGTGTTATTGCTAACTTTTGGAAGTTTATACTCTTCATTGTCAAAAGTAATCTCAGAATCTGCACCACCTATCTTACCATTAGTTACCATATGGAGATAGGAGTTACCATTTGTTCCTATAACATATTCTAGGTTTTTTAGAGTGCTGCCACTTTGCAGAAGTTTATACTCTTCATTATCAAAAGTAATCTCAGAATCTGCACCACCTATCTTACCATTAGTTACCATATGGAGATAAGAATCTGTTGTTCCATTTGCATTTTGTTTTTCAAAATATGCTAGATTCTTTAGGGTGCTATCTTGTTGCATATAATTTTGGATTATTTGTAAATCAGATGTATTAGTGAGATTAAGGGCTGTTGGGTTGTGGGAGTTTATATTTTCTTTATTTGTATTGTTACCACTAAGATTCATAGCACCATAGAAGTAGATATCAGTTGCAGAAGCTGGAGAGCCACGACCTACAAATCCACCTGCATTCCAAGTACCACTAATATTCCCAATATCATTTAAGACAATATTAGAGAAAGAATTATTAGAATATATATACCCTGCAAATCCACCTGCATCCTCCCCAGTAGCGCTAATATTCCTAATATTATTTAAGACAATATTAGAGAAAGAATTCTTAGACCATATATACCCTGCAAATCCACCTGCTTGGTAATTACCACCAATATCCCCTATATTATTCAAAACAATGTTAGAGAGAGTTCCATTTGCTATACTTCCTGCAAATCCACCTACGTGATTACCACTAATATTCTCTATATTATTCAAAACAATGTTAGAAAAAATTCCGTTATCTATCCACCCTGCAAATCCACCTGCAATATTACCACTAATATCCCCTATATTATTCAAAACAATGTTAGAGAGAGTTCCATTTGCTATACTTCCTGCAAATCCACCTGCAATATTACCACTAATATTCCCAATATTATTCAAAACAATGTTAGAGAGAGTTCCGTTATCTATCCACCCTGCAAATCCACCTGCTTGGTAATTACCACCACTAATATCCCCTATATTATTCAAAGCAATGTTAGAAAAAGTTCCAGCTCCTATCCACCCTGCAAATCCACCTGCACTTCCACCTACACTTCCACCTACACTTCCACCTGCATGATTACCACTAATATTCCCAATATTATTGAAAACAATGTTAGAAAAAGTTCCAGCTCCTATGTACCCTGCAAATCCACCTGCTTGGTAAATACCACCACTAATATCCCCTATATTATTCAAAGCAATGTTAGAAAAAGTTCCAGCTCCTATGTGCCCTGCAAATCCACCTGCAGTATTACCACTAATATTCTCTATATTAT
>NZ_JAMOKX010000009.1 GCF_023646285.1 Helicobacter colisuis
TAAAAAGCAGTAAAACTCATTTTCTTTTACACTCTCATCTCCGCACCGTCCTACTTTACCACATCTGAAAGTTGCAGTATCATCAGCGAAGAAGAGCTTAACTTCTAGGTTCGGAATGGAGCTAGGTGGAACCTCTTCTCTATTAGCACGAAGATGACAATGTAAAAAAGCCTATTAGTATCAATCACTAACTAAGATTTAAGAGTGCTTTACACTCATTAAGGCAGTGGCTTAAAGTCTTTATATTAAGCCAATCGGTCTATTAGTAGTAGTCAGCTAAACATATTACTATGCTTACACCCCTACCCTATCAAGCAGGTAGTCTTCCTGCGACCTTCAGGGATTGTTCATCTTGGAGTTGGCTTCACGCTTAGATGCTTTCAGCGTTTATCACATCCATACGTAGCTACGCTGCGATGCCCATAGCAGGACAACAGCTACACCAGTGGTATGTCCATCCCGGTCCTCTCGTACTAGGGACAGATCTCCTCAACAATCCTACGCCCACGGCAGATAGGGACCGAACTGTCTCACGACGTTCTGAACCCAGCTCGCGTACCGCTTTAAATGGCGAACAGCCATACCCTTGGGACCTGCTCCAGCCCCAGGATGCGATGAGCCGACATCGAGGTGCCAAACCTCCCCGTCGATGTGAGCTCTTGGGGGAGATCAGCCTGTTATCCCCGGGGTACCTTTTATCCTTTGAGCGATGACCCTTCCACACAGAATCACCGGATCACTATGACCGACTTTCGTCTCTGCTTGACTTGTTTGTCTTACAGTCAGGCTGGCTTATGCCATTACACTCTACAAATGATTTCCAACCATTTTGAGCCAACCTTTGCAAGCCTCCGTTACTTTTTAGGAGGCGACCGCCCCAGTCAAACTACCCACCAGGCATTGTCCTACTAGAGGATAACTCTAGCTAGTTAGCAGACAGAAACATTAAGGGTGGTATCTCAACGATGGCTCCATCTCTACCAGAGTAAAGATTTCATAGCCTCCCACCTATGCTGCGCATAATGCTCCCATCGGCAGTGCCAAGCTGTAGTAAAGGTCCACGGGGTCTTTCCGTCTTGCCGCGGGTAGGAGGAATTTTCACCTCCACTACAATTTCACTGAATCACTCTTTGAGACAGCTCCCATCTCGTTACGCCATTCATGCAGGTCGGTATTTAACCGACAAGGAATTTCGCTACCTTAGGACCGTTATAGTTACGGCCGCCGTTTACTCGGGCTTCAATTCAAAGCTTCGCCTTGCGGCTGACTAATCCTCTTAACCTTCGAGCACCGGGCAGGCGTCACACCTTATACTTCCTCTTACGAGTTGGCAAAGTGCTGTGTTTTTGGTAAACAGTCGGGAGGGACTCTTTGCTGAGACCTAATTACTTAGGCACACCTTATCGCGAACTTACGGTGTTAGTTTGCAGAGTTCCTTAAAGAGAGTTCTTTCACGCGCCTTAGAATACTCATCTCATCTACCTGTGTCGGTTTGCGGTACGGGCAACATTAGCTAAACTTAGAAGCTTTTCTTGGCACGACGATCTTAACAATTCTCTCATCCATCCGAAGACTTCAGAAAGCCTGTTGGGTTTGGGATACGGGAGCGGATTTGCCAATCTCCTAACTTGCACCCTTCGGCTAGCATTTCTATCGGCTAGCTTGTCTTGACCCTATGCGTCCCTCCATCGCACACTAATGTTGGTATTGGAATATTAACCAATTTTCCATCGACTACCCCTTTCGGACTTGTCTTAGGACCCGACTAACCCTACGATGACGAGCATAGCGTAGGAAACCTTAGATTTACGGCGAAGTGGATTCTCACCACTTTTATCGCTACTCATTCCTGCATGCTCACTTCACACCGCTCCACCACTCCTTACCGGTATGGCTTCAACGCTGATGTGAACGCTCTTCTACCACTGTGCATCAGCACAATCTACAACTTCGGTGTCTATCTTAGCCCCGTTATATTTTCAGCGCAAAATCACTAGACCAGTGAGCTGTTACGCTATCTTTAAAGGATGGCTGCTTCTAAGCCAACCTCCTGGTTGTCTAAGTAACTTCACATCTTTTTCCACTTAGAATAGAACTTTGGGACCTTAGTTGGTAGTCTGGGTTGTTCCCCTTTAGACGATTGATTTTATCACCCACCGCCTGACTCCCAAGATACGGTAATAGGTATTCGTAGTTTGACAGGGGTTGGTACCGCGGTGAGCAGCCCTAGCCCAATCAGAGCTCTACCCCCTATTACTATCACTTGAGGCTATACCTAAATATATTTCGAAGAGAACCAGCTATCACTGAGTTTGATTGGCCTTTCACCCCTATCCACAGCTCATCCCAACCCGTTTCAATGGGTACGAGTTCAGTCCTCCGGTGGGTGTTACCCCACTTTCAACTTGGCCATGGATAGATCACTCAGCTTCGGGTCTGCAGCATCTGACTTAATCGCCCTTTCAGACTCGCTTTCGCTACGGCTTCACATTAGTTTAACCTTGCCAGATACCACAACTCGCAGGATCATTATGCAAAAGGCAGTCCATCACCCTGATAAATCATAGGGCTCTGAATGATTGTAGGCAAATGGTTTCAGGTTCTATTTCACTCCGCTCACTGCGGTTCTTTTCACCTTTCCCTCACGGTACTGGTTCGCTATCGGTGTAGTAGTAGTATTTAGGGTTGGAGGGTGGTCCCCCCAGCTTCAGCCCGGATTTCACGTGTCCTGACCTACTCTGGATCCTGCTACCTAAAAATACTCTTTCATATACGGGACTATCACCCTCTATGGCTATCCTTTCCAGAATGTTCTATTAGAGTATTTTAGTGGATATTGCAGTCCTCAACCCCGAATGCAAGCATTCGGTTTGCCCTATTCCCCTTTCGCTCGCCGCTACTAAGAGAATCTCGTTTGATTTCTTTTCCTCTAGTTACTGAGATGTTTCACTTCACTAGGTTCGCTCCATTTAAGGTAATATGTATTGCTACATATTGGGTTGCCCCATTCGGAAATCTAGGGATCAAAGCTTCTTGACAGCTCCCCCTAGCTTATCGCAGTCTAGTACGTCCTTCATCGCCTCTACTACCCAAGGCATCCACCATTTGCCCTTCACAAGCTTAACTGACTTTATTCTAACGCCACTGCCTTAAAGAATGTAAATCTCTAAGATTAACAATCTTTAGGCAAATCTTTAGTTATTTATTTGCGTGATTGTAGTTATTTACTTATATAGGCTTTAACAATGAGTTTTTAAATAACTTTTAGACTTAAAAAGTCTAATGTGAATCTTAAGATTAAAAAAACTCACATTAAACTTTTTAATGGTGGAGAATAGCGGGATCGAACCGCTGACCTCCTGCGTGCAAAGCAGGCGCTCTCCCAGCTGAGCTAATTCCCCAATGGTGGGCTTAGGAGGACTTGAACCTCCGACCTCACCCTTATCAGGGGTGCGCTCTAACCACCTGAGCTATAAGCCCCTACTCTAAAGCTTTGATGATCTCTGAAAACTAAGCAGGAAAAGACTTCCTTATTCAACTAAATAAATGAATATTTAGTTATGTCTCTTGAAAGGAGGTGATCCAACCGCAGGTTCACCTACGGTTACCTTGTTACGACTTCACCCCAGTCGCTGCATCCGCCGTGGGCGGTAACTAGTTTAGTATTCCGACTTAAGGCGAATACAACTCCCATGGTGTGACGGGCGGTGAGTACAAGACCCGGGAACGTATTCACCGTGACATGGCTGATTCACGATTACTAGCGATTCCAGCTTCATGTAGTCGAGTTGCAGACTACAATCCGAACTGAGAGATGTTTTAGAGATTGGCTCCACTTCGCAGTATTGCTTCTCTTTGTACACCCCATTGTAGCACGTGTGTAGCCCTAGGCGTAAGGGCCATGATGACTTGACGTCATCCTCACCTTCCTCCTCCTTACGAAGGCAGTCTCCTTAGAGTGCTCAGCCAAACTGTTAGCAACTAAGGACGAGGGTTGCGCTCGTTGCGGGACTTAACCCAACATCTCACGACACGAGCTGACGACAGCCGTGCAGCACCTGTTTTCAAGCTCCCTAAAAGGGCACTCCACTATCTCTAGTAGATTCTATCAATGTCAAGCCTAGGTAAGGTTCTTCGCGTATCCTCGAATTAAACCACATGCTCCACCGCTTGTGCGGGTCCCCGTCTATTCCTTTGAGTTTTAATCTTGCGACCGTACTCCCCAGGCGGAATGCTTAATGCGTTAGCTGCATTACTGCAAGGACAAGCCTCACAACAACTAGCATTCATCGTTTAGGGCGTGGACTACCAGGGTATCTAATCCTGTTTGCTCCCCACGCTTTCGCGCATCAGCGTCAGTAATGTTCCAGCAGGTCGCCTTCGCAATGAGTATTCCTCTTGATCTCTACGGATTTTACCCCTACACCAAGAATTCCACCTACCTCTCCCATACTCTAGAGTAACAGTTTCAAATGCAGTTCTATGGTTAAGCCATAGGATTTCACATCTGACTTGCTACCCCGCCTACGCGCTCTTTACGCCCAGTGATTCCGAGTAACGCTTGCACCCTCCGTATTACCGCGGCTGCTGGCACGGAGTTAGCCGGTGCTTATTCGTTAGATACCGTCATAATCTTCTCTAACAAAAGGAGTTTACAATCCGAAAACCTTCATCCTCCACGCGGCGTTGCTGCTTCAGGGTTTCCCCCATTGAGCAATATTCCCTACTGCTGCCTCCCGTAGGAGTCTGGACCGTGTCTCAGTTCCAGTGTGTCCGATCACCCTCTCAGGCCGGATACCCGTCATAGCCTTGGTGAGCCATTACCTCACCAACAAGCTGATAGGACATAGGCTGATCCTTTAGCGAAAAACTTTCCCCCGTAGGGAGTATCTAGTATTAATCACCGTTTCCAGTGGCTATCCCAGACTAAAGGGCACATAACCTATGCATTACTCACCCGTGCGCCACTAATCCACTTCTAGCAAGCTAGAAGCTTCATCGTTCGACTTGCATGTATTAGGCACGCCGCCAGCGTTCACTCTGAGCCAGGATCAAACTCTCCATAAAAAATGGGGAGTTTAGAATCTTAATAGAAAGACTTAAACTCTCCATAAAATAAATTGGATTGTTTGTCCTAAAATCTCAAAATCTCTGTTTTTAGATTTGCAGTTTAAAACTACAAAGTCATAAATGAGTTATGTTGTATGATTTTAGAAATATAAAAAGAATAGAAATAATTTCTAGGTTGTCTTTTATATTCCTGCTTAGTTGTCAAAGATCATTTTAACTTTAAAACTATACTATATTAATGTATATAAAGCCAAAAGAACACTTTTTTTATTTCAAAAAAGGAAGTGGAATTATAGCAGCATAAGCTTAAGGGAATATTAAAATAAAAGGGATTGA
>NZ_JAMOKX010000010.1 GCF_023646285.1 Helicobacter colisuis
TTTTTTAAACCTCCAAACTAGCTAGAAATTAAAGATAATTTATTTCTAGCTAGTAACTTTTAAAACTTATACTTGATTCCCATATTTCCACTTAAGTAAGTTTCATTTTTAGAATCTACTTTTCCTGCTAAGATTTGTTTAGCTCCAATCCCTACATCTAAACTTAGACTATCATTTAAAGAGATATTTCCTCCTACAATTAATTGTCCATAAGTCTTTTTCTTCTCTTCTCCTTTAATAGAAAAAGAAGTATTAGAACCTACAAAGCTAGCTACATAATCCTCTCCATTATTAACTACATATTGTTCAATCTTTGGAGTTATAAATAAATAAGAGCTTTCATTAAAATATTTTCTAGCTTCTAATCCTAATTCTAAACTCAAAGAGTTATTAGTATTAGATTCTACCTTTCTTGCTAAGCTACCTTTTTCATCATAGCTTGGTGTATGGCTATAATAATAATTCACTCCTGCAAAGGGCTTTAAAAATAAACCATTGTTTAAATTAAAGACTTTACCAATATTAGTATTAAACCCAATAAACTTTCTATTAAAATCAGCATTATTTAAACTTCCTGCTAAATTAATATCTTGCTTTGTATCTCCTATTTGTCCATAGAGTTTAGAATTTAATTCCCAAGAATGATTAAATCTATAAGAGCTATAAATACCTATTTGATAATTATCTGATTCTTGAACGCTTAGCTTATCTTTGATTTTAGAACTTGCATAAGTGGCATAGATTCCTAAAAGTAAATTTTCATTAAATTCTTTATCTGCACCTATGCTTATTCCATACAATCCTCCACTTTCTCCATCGACTATATTTGCTCCACCAAAAGCATTTGCCCATACACTATTTTTATAAGTTTTTGTGCCATAATAGTCATAAGGAATATCACTGGCTATATTAGAATTATTTGCTAAAGCATTTGTCTTTAATGCATTTGCAAATTTTATTTCACTATAGGGATTATTAATTCTAGCTATTCTTCCACCTAGAGCCATATCATTAGAGATATTTATAGCACCATTTACAGAACTATTGTTATTTAGAGTATCTGTGCTACTTTTTGCACTTTCTCTTACATCTTTAAAGAAGTTTTTATTTGTGATTGCACCTATACCCACACTAGCATTAATATTAGAGTTAATCAAACTATCAAAGATACCTTGTGCTTC